>JAQUXS010000032.1 GCA_028692255.1 Clostridium sp. | reverse complement strand
ATTAAAAATAGAAAATATATTTATTTATAAAATAAAAAGGAGCTGTATTGCTCCTTATGATTAAGATCTAAAATACTGGATATAATTAAAATATACTCAACCAAAACTTTCATTTTCAAGCGTGTCTTTTTTAGGCACGCTATTTTTATATAAAAAATAAAGGCTAGAATATTAATCTAAGCTTTTAATTATTTTCAATTAAGATATTTTTTATTGATTTGTTGATTTAACTAGATATTCATTAAATTTATATTGTTCCTCATCTTGAAGTCCTATATAAAATATTTTATCTATCTGATTATGATTAAATACATATATATGTTCATCATCAATATTACCTTCTGGAAATAAGCAACCTACATAATCATATTCTGTCTGTTTCTCAGAATCCATCTGTTTCACTCCATATATCATTAATCTCTTTTTGCCTTCTTTAAGAAGGACTACTGAACCTATTGGCAAATACTTGTCCATTAAAAATCAACCTCTTATTCATATTATTTCACTATATATTTTGAAAAGTAACCATATAATATAATCATTTCGAGTATCACAGCAAATATTGATCCTATAACACATGAACTCTTTGCTTTCTTTATAATATTTTTATCAGGCAAACTCTGGGTAGCCTTAGATACTACTACACATATTAATACTAGTATTGCAGGTAGTGGAAGGGTTAACGTATCGCTTATATACATATTGTGTGTCTTATAATATGAGCTAAGTACAACTAATGCTCCGCCCAATGATAGGGGGTGCGGACATAAAGTTGGACTCCCTTAGAGTTCTGGAAGGAGCTCGTTAAAGATGTATTCTCAAGAAAAAATTAGCATTGCATTGAATTTATATCACCAATTTGAATCTGTAACAAAAACTGTACAGGTATTAGGGTATCCTACAAGGCAGGCCTTATACCAATGGATTCGTAATGAAGTCAAACCTATAAAACAAAGAAAGGCACTTGAACTCACTAATACTAAATTTCATCCACGGAATCCACCATTTCAGGTGAAAATGGATTCATTACATCGTTGCTTTGAATTAGGAGAAAGTATAAAATCAGTATCAGAAGATATTGGTTATACTAGGTCTAGCATTTATGCTTGGCGGAAAAAGTATCTTCAGAAAGGTGCGATTGCATTGATGAACAACAAAAATATCCAGCCAGAAACTTTAGAAGAAGGTTCGGCTTCATCTAACGCCAAAGTTGAAGAATTAAAAGCTCAAATGCTTGATATGCAGCTTGAAATAGATATTTTGAAAGAAACAATAAATGTATTAAAAAAAGACCCAGGCATCGACCTAACAGCTCTCAAAAATCGAGAGAAGGCAGCGATAGTCGATGCCCTAAAGAATAAGTACTCACTGCCACTATTATTTGATAAACTAAACTTTGCAAAGAGTTGTTATTATTACCAAGAAAATGCCTTTTCTAAACCAGATAAATATGCTAAGTTACATAACTACATCAGAAAAATATTTGCAGAAAACAAAGGACGCTACGGTTACCGTCGTATTTATGGTATGTTAGTAAAGGAATATTGTACAGTTTCAGAAAAGGTTATTAGACGAATAATGAAGCAAGAAAATCTAGTAGTGGGAACTCGAAAGAAGAAAAAATATAGTTCTTATAAAGGAGAAATAACTCCATCTGTTTCAAATGTTATAGAAAGAAATTTTCATGCAGATAAGCCAAATCAAAAGTGGCTTACTGATATAACAGAGTTTGCTATTCCTGCTGGGAAAGTATATCTATCTCCAATAGTCGATTGCTTTGATGGACTATTACCATGCTGGACAATAAGCACTAAGCCAGATTCAAATTTGGTAAATACAATGCTCGATAATGCTATTGCTCTATTAAAAAATCATGAACACCCAATAATTCATTCTGATAGGGGGTGTCATTACAGATGGTCTGGATGGATTGAAAGAATGGATAAAGCAAGACTTACAAGATCAATGTCAAAGAAGAGATGTTCTCCGGATAACTCCGCTTGCGAAGGTCTATTTGGACGATTGAAAAATGAAATGTTTTATACTCAAGATTGGACAGGTGTAAGCATTGAGAAATTTATAGACATACTTAATAACTATCTGGTATGGTATAATGAAAAGCGAATAAAAGTATCATTAGGAAATATGAGCCCTAAGGAGTATAGACGGACCCTTGGATTTGCAGCTTAGCTGGTCCAAGAAAATATCCGCACCCCCCCTCTAGATTTTTAAGTTAATTCTATTATTATCAATAATATATGATTATTCTTGAAAAAACATGTATTTCAGTACTTATCATAAAAGCTTCATATATCAATATAGAATTTTTCAGATATAAGTTTTCTTTAATTAAACTTCAAATAAAACAATTTGACTTTTCAATTATATAGCTTAAATTTAAAAATAAGATACATTTTGTGCATATATAATATATATTTTTTTATCATTTTAAATTAAATATTGATAAATTTTATTTAGGAACTAAAATTCCTATTAGATTGTATTTTTAATACAATAAAAAGAAATAAACATACATATACTGCTTATTTCTATAATTCCCTATCATAATTCTTATTTTTATTCTTATGGGCTCTTGATATATTTTCTTTAAATAAATCCCTTAAATCATAATAATCTTTAGTAAATGATATAACAAATGCATTAAATAATAACTTTGTATCCATCTTAGAATAATCAATAGTATATCCTGCATTTTTAGCAAGGCTACGAATAAATTCTCTAGTTGATCTTCCATTTCCTTCTCTAAAAGGATGAAGTGCATTTATTTCAGCTGCATAATAAGCTAATCTATCAGAAAATTTATCAATTTTTAAATGTTTTAAGTAGTTTTCTTTTTGTATGCCATTAAAAATTCTTTCAGATTCATTAGGAATATTATACGAATAACAAAATGGAAGTCCTTTTGATATTTCAACATTCCTTATTTCACCAGCCCAATCATAAATATCTTGAAATATAAATTTATGAATATTTTGTAGATGTTTAAAATCAAAATCTCCCTTTATAGGATATTTTAGCAATGATACTATTCTAACATTAGAATAAGCTCTTTCAGCTGTAGAAAGTTTAATTTTATCTCTTATATTAAACTTATTTTTTAATATATCAGTTTCATGATAACAATATGGATCTTGCACTAGTTATCATCTCTTTTTATATTTAATAGTTTGTCAACTTCTTTTATTGCTTCATCTTCAGTTAATTTTCCTTGTAAGTATTTTCTACAAATAGCTTCTTCTTGTTTAGTTACAGTAAGTCCCTCAATAGCCTGTGTTGCTTTAACTTCTTCAATTATATGATTAACCTTCTCATTATTCATATTTTTCCCTCCTAAAACTAACACTACCGCACTTCGTTTGGTATTGCAATCTTTCACTAATGGACACCTTGGCAGATTCAAACCATGCTGCCCATTTCCATTATTTCAGTTTGCATTTAGACGTACTTCTATAATATTTCTTTCTAAGTTCAGCCTGTTCCCTTTTCCTATTTTCAACATCAATTTTTAGATAAATCCCCTTTTTTACTGCTACCAATTTTCCCTGTTTATTCATACCAGAAAGTCTTTGTTTAGTAACGCCTAAATAATTAACAACTTCTGTAGAATCCATCGTAGTATTTTTGATCAATTCTATAAGATGTTCACGATCCATAAATGATTACCTCTTTAACTTTTTTATTCTAGATGAACTATATCCAATCATTACAAGTGCAGTTAATAATAAATATATACTTTTAGTAAACGCTGTAGCAATTAAAAATATTGTAGCAAGCATTAATGATATTTCATTTATTAATATTTGTATTTTCATTGGTTACACCACCTTTAAATTATTTATAAGGTGGGAGTTTTTCCTCCCTTTTAGATTAGTGTTTATGTTTGTTCTTAATATCCATATACTTATCTACTATTTGAAGTATCAAATATGTTATACCAAGAATTTTTAGGATTGTATCAAACATTCCCTCATCTCCCTTACAATTATATTATATCACATCTATTAAAAAAGTCAATAGATATTATAAATATATTTGCATATTTTTATAAAAAACATATAATAATTATAGGATTGTATCTAGCATTTCAAACGGAATGCTAAAAGGTCGGTAATTTTATACCGACCTTTTTTTATTATCTAAAAACTTTAGGCGTGCTGAAAAGCACGTCTTTTTTGTGTGAAAAAATATGGGGTATGGCAACGATTCGTGTAAAAAACAGCCATAAGACTGTATTTCACATTTTTTAATTTATTATTATTTTAGTTAGTATTATCAATACAATAATTATACTTTAACTAACGGCCATTGAGTAAAAAAAATAAGAGCTTTATCATTTAGTAATTAAACCGTAGATATATCAGTGCTTTGCACTGATATTATATATTTTTTTGAGTTAGAACTATTTAGTATTAATTCTAACTCAGAATGTTTTGATAAAATTTTTTTTTGGTAATAACTGTCTTAACGTATAAAATCCGCGTTTTGCGAGCACTACCCCACTAGACATAAAAAAATTGATATCGCCATAGTATCGAAGTTGCTGGGACATTTTAATCTGAACACGACGCAAATATATGTTAAGCCAACATTTGAAGATTTATCTGATACTTTGGATAACCTTAATATTTAGTAGCTAAACTATGTAATTTGCATTTTTTTACTCCTGCTATGATTTTTTACACGAATCGTTTCCGTACCCCTTAACGTGGGTTTTGTCGGAAATGTTGGTTGTGCCCATTTTTGCACATATTTAAAGGCGGCAGTTTCAGTGAGGCTGCCACCTTATGGTAAGCTATTTTAAGATAAAACTTCAAAACCGGCACCACACATGCTACAGAGAAGTACGAACCAACGGTAAAAAGATATCGTCAACGATCTCGGTAACTTTTTCGTCGGAGATCGTCTCATGGGTTGTGAGAAATTCATACCGAATCAAATCCATTGGCAATGAGATTACCTGCTTTTTAATTTTTTTTAGATCAATTTCACCGCGTGCCTCCGCATTTGTAAGAATGGTCATCATGATCGTGTCACTCTCATCTGATATTGCATCTATTTTCAACGGGAGAGACATATACATTTCTTTACCAAAATTATCTGCCATAAGTCCGTGCAGGGTTTCCGCTCCAATACCTTTCATCGTTTTTGTGATATTGTAAAGCAAATTCAGCAAATCACTGCGCAGACTTCCTGTATTCGGAATAACAATGTCCCTCTCAGACAAATGCTTGCGAAGTGACGCAATAACGAGTTCAGATTTTTTGGGCCAACGGCGATATATAGACGGTTTATTTGTTTTTGCACGTGCTGCAACTCCTTCCATCGTCAGATGGGTATATCCTACCTCAGCAAGCTCATCCCAAACTGCCTGTAAGATATCATTCTCAAGGACTTCGCCCCGGCGTCGTGAATTCGGAATGTTCTGGCTCTCATTGACAGATTGTTTAAAATCAGAGAAAATTTCCCTTTTTTCTTTTTTCATATTCTATATCCTCCCCACTTATAAATTATTTTACTTTGATATTGCAATTTTTACAAGCATATATTATAATAATTGAATACGGTACGTACCGTATTCTAAATAAAAGGAGGTCGTATTAAATGGCAGAAGTAGAATTAAAATTACCACAACGCTTAAAAACCAAACTTTTTTTTGATGATGAGGACATGGATTTCGATTTTCAGTTATTCCTGGCAAACCTTGAGTGTCATGGCGCCGCAATCGGCGAACTATTCAACACCGCTCACAGGATCGATACCAAGGATGAGTTAAGCTGGAAAACCGAATTTGTGAAAGAGGCGGAGAGGGTCGAAGCCCTGGCTGAAAATTGCTTGAAGAAGGGACATCGGATCAGCGCTGGAGACGCGTTCATGAGAGCCTTTACCTACTACCGATCAGCTTTTATGGCCGTATCACCCGAGGACGTCGACTTTACGCGCGTCTATCATAAGTCCGTTTCATGCTTCAGAAGGGGACTCGACGCAAAGGCCAAACTCATACCGCATGAGTGGGTGACAATCGAGTACAACGGGTATAAGTTCCCGGGTTGCTTTTTGAAGCCTGACAATACCGGCAAGAAAAGACCGACGATTACGACGCACAACGGCGGGGATTCACATTCCGAGGACCACTTCTTCATGTATGGGCAGGCAGCCATCGATCGTGGATACAATTGTTTGCTATGGGACGGCCCCTGGGATTTGGGCGGAAGGTTCTATGAACCCGACGCAACGTACAAAACATTCGGGAGAAACGAATTGGCAGGAGCCTACAGAGCGGCTGTGGACATGCTGATTGCCCGCCCGGATGTAGATCCTGACCGTTTGATTTTGACCGGCGAAAGCTACGGTGGCGCTAAAGCGATGTTCAACGCAACCATCGACGACCGTTTTGCAGCGATCATTCCGAATTCACCCATCTATTCCGCTCCGAAAATGGTAAGATTTATGAATGAAAAGCTGCCTGTTTTTGAGGGAGTAACCAAGGAAGAGTCGAACGCACTCCTCAACAAGATGCCGTTTTTCAGCCGAAATACCTTAAAAACGTTGATCTGGTACAATGGATTTGACAGTCTTCTCGATTGGATACCATCTGGAAAGGAATTATTTGAAACAGACTGTAAAAAGATCACTGCTCCGTTTCTAGCCATGTACTCTGAAAGTGAAAATACGCTGTTGCGCGAACAGGCTGAATATGCCTATAAACATGTATCCAGCAAAATAAAGGCCAAAATAGTGACAACTATTGCAGATGGCGCGGATTTGCATTGTCAGGTCAACAACTATGCCAAAAGCCAGCAGGTGATGTTCGACTGGTTGGACGAACTTCTATGCTACCAGATAGAAAAATAAGGTCCACTTAAAAAGTCGATCTTCGCAGTTATTATAAGACGGCAGTCTCGATGAGGCTGCCGTCTTATAACGAATTGTTTTTCAAAGTAAAAATACATAAGGGGGATTTTAAATGGCTTTGAAAGAATTAAACCATAATAAGGCCGGAATTGGGACTTTCGAAAAAAAGAGCAACTGGGGGATCCCGGTCCAGCATTGACCTTTATTTTCACAATGCTTACAATGGAGTTTTGGGGGATTAACGCCGGTATTTTCACAGGCCCCACGATGATATCGGTCGGTGTGGTGCAGATTGCCTGCTTTATTCCCTATCTGATTGGCGCAATCCTGTTTTTCCTTAAAGGTGATTCCATCAATGGCAACATTTTTCTCATCTTCGCCACCATATTCGGCGGAGTCGGCGGCTTCTGCAATACAATAATCGGCTTCGCAAATATCATGGGATGGCCTATCTGTACACAGATGACGGCACTTCCCTACATCTTGGGCGGTATATCGATTTTTCCAATTCTATGGGTCATCCGTAAAGCGGCGGATAAAGTCACCGTTATCTGCTATCTAGCGGCAGCCTTCTTCCTTACGCTTACAGGACTTGTCAGTCTGAATATTTTGAGTGGTAGTTGGAACCAAATTATCCAGTGGTTGTGCCTTACCGTTGTTGTCACTGGATTCTACAGCTGTTTAAACGGCCTGCTGGTCTTCGGCGGAAGCAGAGGCATCCTCGTAGGAAAACCTTTCTCTAAATAGGCATCCGAAAGAATGCACATTTAAAGCCCGGCTTGCATGTCGGGCTTTCTTTATTTTTGCTTTTACCATATTTTCTCTCCCGTTGGGTACTTTGTCAACAACCCGAACATTTTTAACAGTAAAATTGAAAAAGGCATAGCTATCTGCAGTTACTTTTACCAAACATATAATAATAGCTTGAAATAAAGCACATAGCAATGAAATGCTGTCTGAAAAAAATTATAAAAAATATGAGAGCTGTTTTGAAAGGACAATCAATCAGAAATGAATTGCTTTTTATTCTTGGAATAAACGTAGGTTTAAGAATTAATGATATATTAAAATTGAAGATAGAAGATTTAGTAAAATCAAACCTTAAAACTGTAAAAGACTACGTAATTATTACAGAAAAAAAACAGGTAAAACAAAAAAGTTTTGTATCGGTGATATAGTAAAAAAAGTTATTGAAAATTATATTAAAGATTTACCTAACTTGGATATGAGCAATTATGTATTTGAAAGTAGAAAAGGTTAAAATATGCCGATAACAAGACAGCAAGCATATAAGCTTCTTAATAATGCAGCAGAAATGATTGGACTTGTAGAAAAAGATAAAAAGAGAACTATTATATCTGGAGAAATAGGCACCCACACACTCCGTAAAACTTTTGGCTACCATGCATATGAAAATGGATCTTCATTAGAATTACTTATGGATATATTTAATCATTCTTCAAAATCACAGACTTTAAGATATATTGGTATTACAGCAGAACAGAAGAAAGAAGTTTATTTACAGTCTAATTTAGAATAAATGGTTGTAAATATAACCATATTTATAAAAGTCTATTATAAAGTGTGGTAAATAATGATAATATTGTATCTATGGTTACGACGTAGTTGTAAAATAAGACGAATGTTGTAAAAAGATATTGACTTGTACCTTACAGGCACCATTATTATAAAGTTAAAGAAATTAGATCTATTTAATTTATCGGAGGTATAAAGTATGAATATTAAAATTGCATCAGAAAAAACTGGTTTAACAAAGAAGGCTATTAAGTACTACGAAGGGGTAGGATTAATCAACCCTTCAAAGCAGTGTGAAAATAATTATAGAGAATATTCTGAAGATGATATTGTTAGATTAAATTTAATAGGAGCATTAAGGGTTTTAGATATACCAATTAAAGATATAAAGGATATAGTTGTAGGTGAAAAAGGTTTGCCAGAAGTTTTAATGAATACTCTAAAAACAATAGATGAAAGTATGAATCAACTAGAGAAAAGTAAGTTAATTATTACAAATCTGCTAGAAAGGAATTTAAATGATTACAAAACATCAGGAGAACAAATTAGAAAACTAAGAGAAACCTTAGAACTATCTAAATATGAAAAAAAAGAGTTTATATCAAATACCTTAATTAGAATATTTCCAGGAAATTTTGGTGGTATGTTTGTTTCTATGTATGAACCTTTTTTGAATGTTACTATAGATAATGATGAAAAGAAGAAAACATGGTTAAGGCTTGTGGAATTTTTAGATTCTGTAGATGAAGTAGATGAAAATGATTATATAATAAAAGAAATTAATAAATCGAGTAATATTATGTTAGATGAAGCAAAAAAAATGATGAGTAATCAAATTAAAAACTTGTTAAATTATAATGAAAATACTAAGAAGAATATGGCAAATAGTCAAATTGAATTTGCAAAATCCATAAAAGAAAACGAAGAAGTTAAACAAAAATTTATTAGCGTTATTGAAAAAGCAAAGTATATGAAGAAAATAATTGGGCCAATCCAGAAGGATTTTGAAGAGTATTTATGTATACTTAATGAAGAGTATAAAAAATATAAGGAAAATGAAACCAAAATGTTGTCTGATGTTGATGAAGCAGTAAAAGATAAACTAG
Organism: Clostridium sp.; assembly: GCA_028692255.1. Lineage (GTDB taxonomy): Bacteria > Bacillota > Clostridia > Clostridiales > Clostridiaceae > Clostridium_I. Next base: position 19,733 of record JAQUXS010000032.1, on the reverse strand, counting down.
GTTTTACTATTGATGAGTCAATAAAAAAATTCAATTAAGTGGGTATTCAGTGTTCAAACTTAATGCTTTTGTTAGTACGTAATCTTCTTAAAAGGCGCACTAATAAGGTAATACGCCTTTTTTGTTTTTTGAACTTATGATAAAAAGTATCTTACAGCTACTTTGCCCCTGATTACACGGATGCTGGTACTACCCCAAGTAACACTAACTGATTGTGGTGTGTCCTATATTTTTAGGTAAAAACAGTACTTCGATTACCGGGAATATCATCAACAAGCCAAGAAAAACAAAGCCCAATTCATATGCGGTGTAAATAGAGAAGTAAAATTGCAGTATATCCACAACAACGGTAATCAGTGATATCCCCAGCCCCTGAGCTAATGTCATGACGACAACATTCAATGTATTTGCGCTGTTTCGATCTTGAGGTGCTATTTCAGAAAAACTCAGGCCATTATAACTTGTTAAAGCCAATGAGCGCCCTACACCTGAGACAAAGGCAAGAAACATAATATAAACAGGAAAAGTATTGGAGCGAATAAATGCTAAAGCAACCGATGTAATAAATACCATTCCGAAGGATGACAACAGAGCGCTGCGGTAGCCAAGTTTGCGAATAATTGCATTGGTAAAAGGTTTAATACCAATGTTTCCAATAAAAATGAACAGCACATAACTACCTGCTTTGACGGCGGACCAATGAAAAACTGTTTGTAAAAAAACGGTTAGTATGTATGGCAATGCCCCAACACACAGCCACAAAACCGAACCGCTTGTCTGACAAATCCGAAAGGAAGTTACTTTTAATGCTTGAATTGAGAATAATGGATTTTCTGTTTTTTTCAAATGTTTAAAAACTATCAGACCCAATATTACACCTACGGCTATCAAGCCCATTGCACTAACCCAATAATTTTTGCCATGTGTAGCCAGTTCCGCTCCAACTAAAATTACACCTGATGCAAATGTAATCTCTATAAATCCTAAAAGATCAAAATCGTTTTTCGTTTTACCATCATCGGCGTCGATCCATTTGATACCCAATAAAGCGATTATGAAACCGATTGGAACGTTAATCAGGAAAATCCATTGCCAGCTCCAGTAAGTCACGATAAACCCACCGACCAGCGGTGCGATAGCGGGTGCTATTAATGCAGGCCAAATGAGGTAACTAACCATTTTTAATAACTTTGAAGCCGGTGTCTTTTCTAGGACAATCAGTCTTGCCGTGGGGGTCATCAGAGAGCCTGAAATACCTTGTATGATTCTCGTTAATAAAAGGAAAAGGAAGTTAGACGCTAAGGCATTTGTTAACGAGCTAAGAGTAAAGATTATTACAGCAATGATCCAGATTTTCTTTTTTCCAAATCGTTTGGCCATCCATCCACTCAACGGAATAAAAATGGCCGAGGTAATTAAATACACGCTTACGAGTAGAGCGGTGGTTGCTGCACCTGTATGAAAATATTGAGACATTTTTGGTAGTGCAGTGGTTACGATTGTTCCGTCCAGCATTTCCATAAAGAGACTGGCAGCCATTAATATGGCGATTCTTATTTCTTTTGACATTCTATTACCTTCCTTTTTTTAATTCTTTCTTAAATTTATTAATCCATTCAATTGTAACGTCGGCTTGTTTTAACAACAGTTCAAACTTTTTACTTGCATACCAGTGATCTCTTGAATTCTCTTTTGCTAGTTTATTAAGTACGTTCTGTGCATCCTGAATGATATCTTTTTGCTCCTGATAGTTACTGCTCCAGCAATTGCATCTGCTCATTTATAGAAAGGTGTTGCATTACATTGAGCTTTATAAGATAGAGATCAGCATTATGTGCACCATCAGGAACAGGCATTTTCATGAGTTCAAAAAAATGCTCTTCCCTTTTTTTGGTAATGAAAGCGATTTTTTTGGTCTTTCCGTTTGATTCTACATTCGTCATCTCCAGAAAACCTTCATTTCTTAATTTTTCAAGCAAAGGATAAAGCACCCCATAGCTGATTTTACGATGACGGTCTAAAAAAATTTGCAATCCATTACGGAGGTCGTAACCGCTTTGCGGTTCCTCCATTAATTCACCCAAAATAAAGAGTTCATTAATCATTATGATTCCTCCTTGTTATATATCTTAAAGATATATAATGTAAGTGGTTCTCAGCAAGAGTTTGTGTCAAGTTCTAGTGGGCAATTTATTTTTTGAATTTTTCCATTACAACTTCAGTTAAAAATTTCATTTTCAAAGGGCTTCGCCCGCAGCCCGAAAGGGCGTACTTATCCCCTTAACTTTTTGTCCGGAATTTTAAACTTATCTATAAATAAGTTCACTAAAATTTCTCCGCTCAAAAATACTCTGTATTGCTTTTCTGCCATTAGTCATGGCGCAGCCTGTAAATGGTATCCTTGCCTGCTGCACAGGATAATACTTGGTTTTCTTTGCTTTCCTATTTACGTCAGCTGCTGTTAGTGGGATCATTTCTGTTATTGTCTCTAATTTATCCTCTGAAATAACTTCAGAACATACTTCATCAATTACACTAGAAAACATCCATTAACTAGCCTAACGTTATACTTTTATAATTCACTGCATTTTTTACATATTCCGTATAACTTTATGTTATAATCTGTTATTTTAAAGCCATATTTACTATTTAAATCATTTTGAGTTTTCCCAAAATCAATATTTTTTAAAGGAAATATACTTCCACAATTTGTACAGATAAAATGTGGATGCTGATGTTTATCTCCTAATTCCATCAATTCATACCTAATTCCATTTTCATCAATATCAAATTTACTCACTATATTCATTTTTTCTAATAGTTGCATAGTTCTATAGACTGTAGCTATTCCTATTTCTAGATAGTCCTTTTTTATTATTGTATAAATTTCTTCTGAATTTAGATGTTTATATTGATTTTCAAGGATAGCATCTATTATTTTTTGCCTTTGAGGTGTCATTTTGTTACCATTTTCCTTTAAGATATATTTTATCTTTTTAGATAACTCCTCCACTAAACCCACTCTCCTTTCTAAAGTAACTATCTTTAGTATTACTAGTATTTTTCATTTAAATTAAAATTGTAACGTTAGTTACTTGTAACATATGTTAATTGTAACAATCGTTACTTAAAAAGTCAATAAAAAATAAAAAATTCCTTATTTCTATAAAAATAAAGAATTTTTATCTTATTATATCTCACTTATTATATAAACTAATTTCCTTCATCAATCTTATAAACCTTCTCTGAATACTCTTCTAATTTTAATTTTAATTTTTCTAACATTTCCTCAGCTTTCTCTTTGTTTTCTGATTCAAAATACATTCTTTTACAAATTTTGTTGTACCAACGTTCCATTTTTTTAAGTTCTTCTTCATTTTCTTCAAGCTCAGAAAATTGAAAGTTATTCTTTTTTATTTCTCTATCAATCTCATAGATGATTCTTTCACAATTATTTTCAAATTCAGTATATTCTTTATTAATTTGTTCTTTAAATTCCAGTATAATATCATCTTCATCAGTTTGATTTAGAAAACTTAATTTACTTAACGTTGACTTTCCACCTAAAGAATTAACTTCTACCCGAAGATCTTGAAAAATTTTTTCTAGATTGTCATTGTATGGTAATAGAGTTACACCTTGTTGAAGATAAATAGCTCCTAAGTCTTTAAGTGATCTCCAAATGTGAACTCTGTTTTTAGATGGTTCACTAGGAATTTTATAGGTAAATTCCAAAAAATTTATATTCATAATATCTTCCCTTTCATATGCTAAAACTAATAGGCATAAAAAACAAATTTACACATATATAATATCACATAAATAGTGAGCATATAGATAGATTTGTGTAAAATAGATTCGGTTTTTACACAAGTCTATTCACATTCCCTGGGAGGATGTTTTTTATGATCAAAAAATTTCATTCTTAACTTGATATTTATAATCACAATCCTTCACATGAATTACTTGTACTTTTGTTCAAGCAATTCTAATATTTGAATATACTTATTCTGAACACCGGCTCTATTCATTTCCTCTTCGAATTCACCGCATTCCATATTAACTTTATTTAATGTTTCTTCACAAAGTTCTCTTTTAGCAAATGAATACACAACATTGTCTTCCTTATCTATATGCCTATTCAATAAATGTGTATAAGATACATCATTAGCTATTATATCAAGTTTTGCATCATTGTCACCACAAAGAGCCTATAATACCCTGGAGTTTTTTCGATACTGAAATAGGAAAAGCAATTGTCAAAATAAAATATGGTCAAAATGCAAATAATATATTTTTTATAAAAGAAATTGCTAAAGCACTTGGCAAAACAAGACAATATCTCCAGCAAGAAATTAAGGCAGGAAACTTAACAGCACATAAAAGATGTGGAACATTAATTATATATACAAATGATTTTGAAGAATACTTAAAAAAGAGAAAAATAGATACACAAGATTTTTATAAGAAAATAAACCTAGAAATTGAATAAAAATTTTTACTATTTAATAATCTATCTATTTCTTTATAATGTAAAGCAGAGTGTTAACAGTACTCTGCTTTATTTATTTCTTTCTTTTGTTATACTGCAATTTTTCAATGTCCTTTTGCTTATTGGTTTTACTTACTTTTTATAAATTATTTTAAATTTTTTGTATATACTTCAAGTTTATTGGCATCAAGAAATCCTGTAACTATTTTAAAAATTTTAACTGGTACCATAAAAACACTTATACAAATACATATAATTAATTTAAATATAATACCTATAAAGCCAGCTGCTGGATCTATTATAGATATAATATAACTATCATGATCATTTGAAAATAATATTCTCCAAGGGAATCCAGCAAAAATATAGCCGATAAATAATGCTTTTTTATTATATATATTAAAATGCTCGCTAATAGCAAGTCCAATAACAAATAATAGCATCATTATGAATGTATCTTTTATAAGAGCTGCTTTCTTTTTGTTAATTCTTTTTATCATACAGTTTGTACATAAAGGTACAGTGAAATTATTAGTACATTCGTGACATAAGCCTCGACCGCAATCATTGCATTGGGATACTGCATCACAATCTGTGTGTTTGTAACATTTCATATAAAATCATCTTCTATTCTGTTTTTTATAAGGTTATGTATATTATCGTTAAAAATTGATTTTATATAATATTAGCATAATACTTATATTTTGACAGATGATCAATTTATATCAAAATTAATATATAATTATATACAAGGAGGTGGAAATATGGGAAAAAACAATGAAAGAGAGATCCATTAAATTAATTTTCTAATAACAAATAGGACTTTTATTTATATAAAAGTCCTATTTGTTATATTATAATTTATTTTAGAAATCACCACCATTAAATCTTCAGGATCAATATATCCTTCTATATTTTTGGTGTTATTTATTTTAATTATTGAACCTTCTTTCAATTGTGGTTCTTTTGTTATAGAATCTTTTACAGCAATTACAATTCCGTAATTCAAAAGCACCACCTCCTCTGCTGCCTATTCCGCATCGATTTCCATGAAAAGAGAAAAATACTGGAAGATGGCTAACTAAAAAAATTATATTTCTTATTTTGTTATTTATAAAGTGGTTAAAAATATTAACAAATTTATTTTGCCATCTCTAAAATGGAATATCTCCGTCATCTATAGGTACTAAAGTATTAATTTCTTCATCTACCTTATCATCATTTGTATTTTGCTTTTTATCATCATCAGTCCACTGTAAAAATTGAATACTAGTTGCAACAAGCTGCATTGTATATTTTCTAGTACCATCTTTAGCTTCATAGTGGCTTGTTTGTATATGGCCAGTAATTCCTACAAGCTTACCTTTATTCATATAATTTATCGTACTTTCAGCTGTTTTCCCCCATACAATTACAGGAATAAAGTCTGCTTCTCTATTACCATCTTTATCTTTAATTTGTCTATTTACAGCTAAAATAAATCTATAATAAGCTGTACCCTTTCCTTTAGTATATTTTAATTCTGCATCTTTAGTTAATCTTCCTATTAAATCTGTTCTATTCATTTATTATCACCTTATCCTTATTATTTTTTTATTTCAATTTCTGAGAATGGAGTTGTCATATCTTCTCCAAGTAATCTTTTTTCTAATTTGTCATAATCATAAGATCTTTGTTTATAGCTATTAAAAGTAGTTATCGGAATTTTTTTATCATTGTTGCCATTTCTATAATTGTTTTCCGAACGTTTTTCTAAATAATTATTAATATCGTTTATTGATTTTAAGCACTTTTTATCCCAATCTTTTAAAATAGTATTTATATATCTTAAATTTTTAGCATTATTAAGTGCTGCTACATCAATAGCTTTAATTAAAATGTCCTTATTTGTTGTTTTTTCAAGATTTAATAAAATCTTAGATTCAACGTTACTTAAATTTCTTGATATATTTGTTTTGTAGTAATCTAAAATTGTATCATTGATTTTTAAATTATCTTTTTGTATATTTTTATCAAAGTCCCTATTCTCTCTAAGATCTTCAGTAATCGCTTCCCTTCTTTCAATAAAATTTGAGCTAGAATTTATTTTAAGAACATATACTTCTTTTTCAATATTTGAGCTGCTTTTTTCTTTTATTAAATTGAAATATGAAAGCTGCTTAAATACAGTTTCAATGCTCCCTTCATTAATTCTTAAAACTTTGACCATTAACTTTTTATTTAACTTTATATAAACTTCATTATCCTTATTTTCATAAACATTTTTAGTCAAGCATTTATTAATAATTAAACTATATGCAAGTATACTTGCAGCATTTAAACCAGAGTATCTTTTTAAATTAAAAATAAGCTCTTTGGGTATCTCAACAACTCCAAAAGAGCTTAAATAATCAGCTGTTATTCTCTTATTGCTACTCATTTTATATATTCCTTTTAATGAGCTTATTTACTTTTTTTACATAAGCCCATTTGTTATGAATAAAATTATTAGCAGCTCTAAAACTTTTTACATTAGTCAAAAATAAAAGACCAGCACCTTTGGTGTTAGTCTTTAAATTGCATCCTATATAATAATGCATTTCTTTTTTAGGTATTAACCTATAAATATTAACTTTTCCATGCTCAGATTTAGCAACAAAATTCAGTTCCCCATTATTTATACTTTTTGGGGCAGTATATACTTTTTTTACTAATTTCAAAATTAATCCCTCCTTATTTCTTATTTAATAATGTGGTAAATTATCTGCTATATCACTTGGTTCAAGTGTTTCATTTGAAAAATAAGAATAAATTATACAAGGCTTATATTCATCACTTGAAACTATATCAAAGAACCCAGGAAGCTTTATATTTTCCATTATAGTAGTAAAAGCTTCTTCCTCAATTCTCTTTCCTTTCTCCTCATGGCCTTTTAAATATCTAACACTAAAATCTTCATTTTTAGCATTTGCTATAAAAATAATCTTCTCAAATTCATCATATTTCTGTTTTAATAATTTATCTTCACCATCATAGAAGTGAAGCAGTGTATCTTGACTGTATACACTATATATTTTCTTATTTTCAACATATTTAAAATCAACATTATACAATACTTGTACATAATGCTTTTCCTTTATGTTATCAGCGTTCTGAATTTCTATTTTCCACTTTATCAAAATACTCTTAACTTTTTTTAAATCCTCATATGAATCAAAAACAATAGGTAATCCTAAACTACAAACTTTTCTTCCATTTACCATTGATATTACTCTTATACTCTTATTAGGGTACGGTCTTATTATTTTAGTTTTATATTCTCTTATATTATTTTCATAAATAAGTTTAATATTTCCGCATATTTCCTTAGTTAAATAAGGATACCATAATTCACTTTGTATAAATAAAATATATTTATCTTGTAAATTTATGTCTGGGTACATTTTTATTAGCTCTTCATTCTCTAGTTTCATATAACTGTCTTTCACATATTCTAATCCGCATGTGTTTTTTATCATTTAATTACCTCCTTATATTTTTACAATAATCTCAATAAAAAGTTAAACTTTACTGAGCTGCTGTAACCATTACTACTACTTTATAGTTATCTGCTGGCACATCCCAAGTATTATTAAATACAATATCAATAGATATTGTTGTTGAAGATGTTGCTGCTAAGCTACTTGATAAGGTTACTTGTCCAGTACTAGACAATGATAAAAATGTGTTAGTACCATGAACTCTTAAAGATATATGACTAACTGGTATTGTATAAGTAGATCCTGTTAAACTAGACGTTGCTTTTACACTTAAATTATATTTAGCGTTAGAATCTACATTAAGATTGAAAACACTGTCTAATTCCTTTGAAGGATTAATCATGTCTATATCTCCAAAGTTTACATCTGTATTATCTACAGACATATTTATAACTGGTGGAACTGTTATCTGTTGTGTATAAACTGAACTCTTATTACCGGCATTGTCAACCGATACTACATGAAAATAGTAAGTTCCAGGAGTCAAACCTAGTGACTGTGGATTGAATGCAATTGAAGGTGTTGCTGAAAATTTACTTCCATCTGGTGTTCCAGTTTGAGAGGAATCTACGCTCCAATAATATCCCTTTAATCCAGTAGATGACATAAATGGACTTATTCCAGATTGATAGTCCCAATTATCTAAAGAGCCTTTTGAGTCTACATAATAATTATAAATATATCCATAGTCATGTGAGTCTGTCCACGATAAACCAATACTCTGATTTCCTGTTGTAGTACCACCATTTGATTGTGTTACTGAACTAACGGCCTCTGGTGGTAATGTATCTGTTGCTTCATTATCGCTTAATGAAGTACTTGTGCCAGAATAAATCTGAGACATATTCGTAGAAGATTGCACAGCTTCACTATCAGTTAAAGCTCTATTCCAAACTTGTATATTTGAGATAATAGAACCATTTGGGTTATGGTAATTATCATAACCCCAGCCACCTATATACAGATAGTCCCCAAAAACAGACTTTAGTGTAGACTGTGTATTGTTAAGCTTTTTAGATATAGGCTTTTTCACACCGTCTATAAATAACTCACTATTTGTATAGTCACCTTCTGCAAATTCAACAACTACTCTGTGCCAAGAACTTGAACTATATGGCACACCAAATAAATCAGCGTCTCCAGAGTTAAAACCTAAATTGCCATTACAGTGAAGTAGATCATAGGTTGTAAATCCCAACGGCATTTGACTATATATTGAATTATATGCAAGGCTACCACTAAACCAATAATTGAATGCTATTGTTACAGTATGCGTATTACTGTCTAATATATTTAAATCTGATGTAGGTATCTTTACTTGTCCTCCTGAGAACCGTATTCCTCTACCATAAGGAGTAGTAACAACATTTCCTCCAGAAGTATCATTAGGATTGTTCAGTAATGCATAGTTCTTACTATTCTGCATATTGGTTAAGCTACCATCCTGCTCAATGCTAAAATTTCCAACAAGCCCATAAGGGTTTATTATTTGTCTATTTACGCTATAATTATAATTTTGTGAAGAATCATCTGCTTGCCATTGAACACTTCCATTATTTGATGTTGCATTAAAAGAAGCTTTTATACTTGGCAAAGGTTCCTGTTCTATAATTTCTAAGTCAGAAACATCTACTTCAGTAACTTCTTGTGGAATGTAGACTCTAAAAATATCTGTTGGAGTACTGTCTGTTGTAAATGTTCCAGAAAAGTATTTCCAACTTGAAAAATTCTGTGTGCTTGTTAGATTTTTTATATCAAGTGTATTAGTCTTATTCACGCATCCAAACAGTCTATTACTAGTTGTTTTATTATTAGGAAGTTTGTACATTGCTGTTACTTTATATTCTGTATTTGGTTTTAGGTTTAATGATTTATTAGCTACCCACGCTTCATGTGAACCATTTGCTGTAAGCTTCATGTAGTTTCCAGAATTCCATCCACCAGATTGAATAGATTCAGAAGTATTATCATCACCAAAATATCCACAATTTGAATTGTCTAACCAGCTTGTATTGAAATTAGTTTGATTATTAGTTAATATATTTCCATATACCTGAAAAGCATAATCTGTTGTATTTGATACTGCTCCGCTTGATGAAATCGCATTTGCATGAATATAATAACTTCCACTAGGTTCTACTATATTTAAGTTACTATCGCTTGATGTATTTGGAATAGTACCAGAAGCCGTTTTATCTATTGTATAGTTATAGCTAGTACTACTACTCTTTAGTCCATTGAAAGTAACAGTATCTGAGGTGTATTTCTGTCCATCGTCTCCTGTTGCAACAACATAATACTCGTAAGTATTTCCAGTCCCAGGTGTACTACTTAAAGTAAACTGAGCATCATGTCCAGCATGAGAGTAAGTTACTGTTGGTGATGTAGGTTTAGTAGTGTCTTGAATAAAATAATCATCATAACTTGTAGCATATGTTGATAAAACTTCGTTACTTATATCTCCTTGAAAAAAGTAATTTTTCCAATTACTTGCCCCTATATAACAATTGCTTCTCATAATAGTATCTGGTATTGACAATAATTTTTGATAAACACTAACCCCATTCTTATATAAAGTATAATTACCAGAGCTATCAAGCTTTATAGTCCAATTATTATTACTATTAGCAGACAATTCATTAACTGCATATGCTGTATTTGATTTATATACTATTGTACTCATTGATGTAGTTGCATCTGACGGATTATAAATTAATATATTATCAGATGGAGCACCATTTCCTAAATCCAGAACAGTTGTACCATTTGATTTAAAATTTGCATTGTATGATACTTTAAATCCTTTGCTGAAGTCAAAATTTGTTCTTCCAAGATTTATATAGTCTCTACTATCACTGGAAAATGTTTTATTTGTAAGTAATGTTGCCGAAGGTGTTGAAAGTCCGTTGGAATAGTTATACACGTTTTCAACTTCTGTATTACTTAAAGCCCTATTCCATACTTTCAGTCCCGTAATAGTTGAACCATTTAATCTATAGTTGTCAGTACTAGTCCAACCACTTATACATAGTGTCGAACCCCATACAGATTTTGAAGTTGTCTGTTTTCCACTTAATTGCAATAGTCCTTTCTTTATACCATTGACATATATTTTTCCACCAGTATAATCACCATTATGGAATTCCAATGTAACCATAGAATATGTGTTAGCCGATATTGGATTAGCAGTTCCGTACATGTCTCCAGTAGAAGTGTTGAATCCCATATTTGTATTTCCACCAGAATTAATCCAAGTATCGTATTGATTGAATCCTGCAAAAATAGGCCCTGCCCCATCTCCCATGTCTGTAGCAGCAGAACCGTATTCACCAGAGTAATTAATCATAAAAGAAACTGTAACATCATTAGTTGACGCATCTGATATTGATAAATCGGATGTAGGTATTTGAATTTGACCTTTATTAAATTTCAAACCAGGCCCGTATGGTGTTGATACCTCTGACGCAGTTCCACCAGTTAATCCATATGCATCAACGTTATAGTCCTTATTATTTATTACATTGTAGGCAGTCCCATCATCAAAGTTAAACTCACCTGTCATACCACTGTAAGGGAAATCACCTTCACCAGTAAAACTAGTTTCTCCTGCTGTAACATTTTTCTTATACAATTTATAAGTATAGTTTTGGCTTGTATCATTTATATTAAAAGTTAAATGGTTGTGGTCTGTCTGCAGTGAAGTTGTAACTGTAGGATGAATTAGAGCGCTTATTTCTGTTTGTAAAGTAGTTTTATCTGTGCTTGCAGGCAATAATCTTACAGCTTGTGCTGCGGCTGAAATATCCGTTGTTGATTTAGATTGCTGAGCTTTCTTTACAAGTGATTCTGCATAAACAGTAGAAGCTTCACTATCTGTTAGTCCCCTATTCCACATTTCTACATTAGAAATTGTTGAACCATTTAACCTATAAGAACCTCCATCACCTTTATAACCACTTATATAAAAAGTAGATCCAAAAATAGCATTAGTTAAACTAGGAGCATTCATTTTACGTGTTAATATTTGCTTAACTCCATTTATATATAATAAACTTGTTTCTGGACTATTTTTTACAAATTGCATAATAACATGTACATAAGTATTTGGGACTAATGGATTGGAATTTGTTCCATATATATCATTTGAATACGTATTAAATCCAAAAGAAGAACCCCCTCTTCCTATAGGAGAAAGTTCTGATTCATATAAATCAAAGCTAAATGGTTCAATAGGAATGTCATTGTTACAATCAATATCATAAGCTATTGTAGTTATTTTAGTATTTTCTGTGATGTTTAGATCAGCTGTTGGTATTCGTATCTGCCCACCAGTGAACTGTATGCCACTGCCATATGGTGTAGATACATAGTTACCAGTACCACTTCCGCCATATTCACCTAATGAGTATGTTTTATTATTTATAAGATTTGTAACATTACCATTATCAAATGACAAATCTGCAACTTTTCCATTTGAAACAACCTCTGTTTGCGTTACTGCTTGTGCTTTATTTAATATAGGTAAAAAAGTTGCTAATATTGTTAATATTAAAATATACCTTATATATTTTAAGTAGCTAAGCTTATGTCTTTCATTATTTACTTTTCTAAAAATTTTAAATTTAAACTTTTCCATAAGCATCTCCTTAACTTATTACTATAGTTGAAAAAAAGGCAACCTAAATAAGTAGATTACCTTCCCTTTATTAAAACTGTGCAGCTTGTAAAGTTAATTTTGTTGAGTAACTTCCCGGTACTGCATTTAACCAATCTGTATTTAGTTGTAGATTTATTGGATACACTGTATTAGCTGTTGCTGGTTGAGACGATGCTAATGTTACAGGGTTACTTGCATCTTTGCTCATTTTTTGATAGTTGGCATCCGTTTGCAATTTAATACCCAGATGATTAATTGAGAATGACTTTGGTGTAGCATCTGCTGTCTTAAAATCATCTGAAGCCACTGCTGTTACATTATAACTAGCATTAGACTGTACTGTTGCTGTAAGATCTCTTTCATAACTTGTTATTAACGGATTTATGTTTCCAAAGTCAATTGAATTCGTACTAACAGCAAGAGTAGTAGTTGGATCAATACTTGTACTCAAATTAACAGTTTGACTTGCGGAACTTGAAGGTATTGTCGGAGTTTCTGCAAAAGCCGATGTTGTTAATGCTCCTAGCACAGACATTGTTGCTGCCATTCCAACAAATAATTGTTTTACCGTTTTTTTTCTCATATTTCATTTAACCTTAATAAATCAATAAAAATAAGGTTGCCTCCTCTTATATTTTTTATTTAGTTTATTGATTTTTAATATATAAAAAGTAGCGTCTAATTAAACGCTACTTAAAATATCTTATACTTCTATTTTTTTAGAATTTTTAGTAGTAACTCTTTTCTTTAAGAACCTTCGTATACCTAACGTTATTAGAAGTAGTATAAGAAGTATTAATACAACAAAGCCAATATATATATATATTCTTATATGCAAAAGTTCAATTGAATTATTTTCTTGTATTGATTTTGCATTAGTAAAAGGTAATATGGTACTTTGTATATGAAAAGTGTTATTACCACTTGAAAAAGAATCTTGGCTATAATCGAGTTCTCCAATTATATTTTTTGTTTTCCCTGGCATTATAACTGAACTTGAATAAGGTAATGTTTCTATTACAGCATTCCCATTTTTTATTAGTATTGTCCCATTTGGTACTATTGTCTTATTACCTGTATTCTTAATTTTGTAATTTAAATATAAGATGTTCTGAGTTTCTTCTTTTGAGCTATAAAGCATAACATTATCAAGAATAGATCCAATAGTTGGCTTAGTATTTAACGTTGTAGCGAACTGGTTAATCTGATTCTTTATATTATCACAAAATTCTGCACTAGGAGTTGTAAGAACATAGCTTTTCCCATTTGTAGCATCAATCAATATAAGCTTGTTTGCTTGAAATTCTATTCTTTCAAGTAAATCTGATTTAGGAAGATCCTCGTTTGCATATATATACCTTGTGTTTGACAATTTACTCTTATCATTTGTTATTAAATCTCCTAAATAAGATTTATTAATCTTAGGTATATCATATATGATATGCTGTTTTCCTAAAAAACTAAAACTGAATTTATAAGGTTTTGATGATAAATCTTCCCAGTTGTTTATCCAGTTATGTGTAAAAGGCATTAAACCTTCCAATGTTTTTAATAGACTAGTTGATTTAAGGCTATCTGAAACAGAAAATCCTTGAATTTTATAATTTGACCTCAGTTTATTATGAGCATCTTCCACATCTATAAATAAAGGCACTTGTAAAGCTGAATTTATATTAATATTTACATTTTTCTTATTGTTTTTATTATTTGGTGCTTCTTCTACGTTTAATACAGCTAAATACTCTCCTATATTAGCTTTTTCAGGAACTTTAACTAAAAATTTTATAGTTTCTTCAGTACCTGGTTTTAATATAAAATCATTATTTTCAATAGTTACCCATTTTGAAGCCATTACTAAGGTCTTTTGATCTTCAGGTATATTATTATATTTATTTGAATTCCTTTCTGTAGGATTTATATGTACCTTATACGTAAAATTATTAATTCCAGTTTGCCCTTGTGATTTAGCGAACTCACTTGTATTTGCTACTTTTAAAGTAAATTCTTTTATTTGTCCTTTTTGCATTTTAGATTTATCTCCATAAAAGACCATAGGTGCTGCACCAATTTTAAGAGTATCAGCTTTAGCTTCTATAGGATTTATGAATGAAAATATTAAAGTAGCAGATGTTATCAACACGAAAATAAATTTTTTAATAGTTTTTATCATTGACTTTTTCACTTCCCTTAATATAAAACAAAGAAGTAAGATTTAATATCTCCTACCTCTTTGTTTATTCTTGATTTGCTTTATTTTTTGAACTTAAATTTAACTTGTCCGTCTTCTAGTTTTAAAGCAGCATTAAAAGTCGTACCTTTTTTACTTTTAAAACCTTTTATAGTGTTTGTTTGCTTATCTGTAATAAGTTTTTTAACCACAGTTTCATTTATGTTCTTCCCTGCTATCTCTTTTCTTATAAAGAACTTGCAACCTTCTTTCCATCTGCTGCAACCATAGCCTGATTTATTGGTCATGACTTTACCCTTGCCACACACTGGACATGTGCCTAATCCTTCATTTACAGCATTAAAATCAAATTTAACTTGTCCATCTTCCAGTTTTAAAGTAGCACTAAATTCCTTCCCTGTTTTGCTTTTAAATCCTTTTATAACACTTGTCTTTTTATCTTTTATAAGTTTCTTTGCTATAGATTCACTTATATTCTTTCCTGCTATTTGTTTACCTATAAAAAATTTACAGTCTTCTCTCCATCTGCTGCAGCCATATCCCTTTTTACCTTCTATAACATCACCCTTGCCACATATAGGACACGTACCTAAACTTTCATGTTTGATCTCTATTTTATCAATCTCTATATTATTGCCATTGGATACTATAATATTTAACTCATTTTTTACAGTATCAACCACAGCAGATATTTCTATATCATCTTTATATACCCTTTTAAGCTCTTTACCAAACTCAACAGTCTTTTCCTTATTCAAGTTAATATTTAGCTTTTTAAGTACTTCTATAAGCTTAATACCTATATCTTGGCACTCTAAATGGCCCTTAACTTCTTTTATATAATCATAATTTTGTGCATTTTTTATAATACCTGCTCTCGTTGCTACAGTACCAATTTCGCAGCCTTCTAAAATAGCTTTATATTCATCATCATCATTGCTACTCTCTAATTCTTCAACCTCATTTTTCTTAAATGGATTTTTTAGAAAATTATTTAGTTCGGCTTCTGTTACTCTTCCTGGCTTTTGAGTTTGCTTTTCATCTAATGAAAGCTTTGTATTAAGTTCTTCTCCTTCTGTAAAGCTGGGAAGCACATTATCTTTTTTTAATTTTTCATATTTAAAAAAGCCTTCCTGTTTTACAACATTTCCTTTAAGCTCTATAGATTCATCTTCTATATTTATAAGTACTTTAGTTTCTTCAATAATTGTTTCTTCGTTTAGGAAATTACTTATAAATCTATTTCTTATTATGGAATAAACTAATTTTTCTTTTTCAGATAATTTACTTTCATCAGGAATTTTAGTTGTAGGAATAACTGCACTATGGCTTTCAACTTTGCTGCTGTTAAATATAGATTTTTTATCTTTAAAATCTATATCTACATCAAATTTTTCTTTTATTACTTGGATTATTCCCTTTATCTTATCTTTTTCATTATCTGCAAGATATTCTGTATTTGTACGTGGGTAAGTAGTAAATCCAGCTTCATACAGCTTTTGTAGATTAGCTAGAGTTTCATCCAAGGACATTTTAAAGTCCTTAAACATTTTATTCTGCAGAGTATCAAGAGAAAATAATTTAGGTGGCTGCTTTTTTAATTCCTTCTTTTCTACTTTACTAACCACAGCTTTTTTATCACTTAAACTATTCAAGAACTCCTGGGACTTTTCTCTTTCATTTGCATTAAAATGTCTATCTTTTAATTTAGTTTTTATCTCTAAATTATCTTTTTTAATCAAAGCACCTATTTCAAAAAAAGTTTCAGGTTTAAAATTTTCTATAGCTTTATCTCTGTCATATACATACTTAACTATAGGTATAAGCACACGACCTACATGCAAAGTAATATTGCCACCTGCCTTTACACTTAAATATCTTGTTAAATTTATTCCATAACACCAATCTAAATAAGTACGTGCAAGACCTTCATTATATAGATTTTTATAGTTGCTATCATCTTTTAAATTTTGCAGTTCATGTCTTATTGTTTGCGTAGTTTGTTCAGGCAGCCAAAGTCTTAATATAGCTTTTGAAATATTTTCTTCGTTAAAAACTCTATAAGTTATATTGTTTACAATAACTTCTCCTTCCCTATCTGCATCGCCACAATTTACAACAGTACTTACATCATTTCTTTTTATCAAATTTTTGATGATATTATATTGTTTCTTTACTCCACCATCGTCTCTAATTTTAAATTTAAAATTATCAGGTACGAAAGGAAGCTCTTCTAAATTCCATCTTGTTTTTTCTCTATTGTAGTAATCATCTATATCATAAAGTTGTAGTAAATGTCCAAACGCAAAAGTTACAATATAGTTTTCATTTTCAAAATACCCATCATTTTTATTCATGCTCCCTATACTTTTAACTACATTCATAGCTAGACTTGGTTTTTCTGCTATTATTAATTTTTTCATTTAAATCCCTCTCTTTTAATTAAAATATTTTCTTAACATCAAATACTGCATAGCCCTCATTAATAATAACTATATAATCCAGAAGAGCTAGAAATCCTTCTCTACATAATCCTAATATGCCTGTAGCTTCTTTTATCCCATCATCAATAGAACTTCCTTGAACAGTAACAATAATACCTTTATCAAAATTAAAAATATTTTTATCACTCATTTTGTTTAATGCATAAACATTAACATTCTCTTTTATATCAGGATCAACAAAAATCACTTTGCCTTTATTCAAATTACCATCTATAAGGTTATTTATGGTGTATGTTTTTCCTGCTCCACTGCATCCTATCAAAAGTACTTTTTTCTTATTAGCTAGTAATGTACTTAACGTAGATATATCATTATATCTAGCATTTTTAAAACCTAATAATATTTCTTGCATATTCATTAACATAAAATTTCACCTCTCTTTATTTGTTTGTATATAAAAAATAAAGGCACATATCTTATCTGAAAATAAAATACATATCTTTATCATTTATCCTGGTTATATTTAATTTCTCTTTGAAGTTTTTCGTACTGACTTAGGTTCTTATATTTATCTTTACCTAAATCATATTGAAAATTTCTAAGGTCTTTATCTAAACTTCTTTTTAAAGCATTTACACTTTTATGTGCTAAAAGTTTACTTCGAAACTGCTCTAATTTTTGTTTATGCTCTAAAGCTTTCTTAGTTTTATATTCTTCAAGTTTAGCTTTATATTTTATAGCTTTGTCATACTGCCTAATTTCTTTTAATACTGTATTCCCTAATCTTACTTTTAGATCTTCAATTTTATTATTATAAAAATTTTCATATAAGGCTTTTGCTCCAACACCATAAGCTTCCTTTAATTTTTGTTGCTGCATTTTTAATTCATTTTCTAAAGTAGTAAATTCTTCTTTTTTATATTTTTCAATATATAAATTAGACATTTTATCTATTAAAGGCCTTACATCTTTTAGAGTATTATAATTATAGTTCCACTGTCTTTTATCTTCAGGAAGCTTTTTATAAATCTCTAAAAATAATTTTTTCATCTCTACTTCTTTTGAAGTATCAAAATTTCTTCTATCCTGAATAATATTTTTTCGCATTAATTCATTTATTTTTTTATATTCTAAACTGTTATCCATGATCTTATTTACAACCTTACTTTTTATAGCAAGTAAAGATTTATATTTTCTTTTAAGCCTTTTACGTTTAGGATTTATTTCTACAGTAGAAACATGCACATGAATGTTATCTGTATTGTAATGAATATCAGCACACCACACAGAAGTCTTGTCTAAATTTTCTTTTTTAAGCATTTCATTTACGGCAGATCTTACAGCCTGTTTTAATTTAAAAGTGTCAAGAATTTTAGTTTTAGAATCATATACGCCATACTTTTCAAGCCATGCATTATCAAAACTTATTATGTCATTCCATAGTATACCTTTCTTTTTTTGATTGTTATCAAAAATTTCTTTTAAAGTATTTTTATCTTCCGTAGTTAAAAAATCTTTATTATTTGTAAACAAACCTATTTCATCTTTATTATTTAATTGTCTAGCTTTCTTCCTATCAATATATTCAATTATCCCAGAGAAATTTAAAGCTTCAGATACAGAATATTGTTCATCTAAAAGCTTTTTTTCTCTCTTAAATTCATTTGATTTTTTTTCAAGTGTTTTTACTCTTTTTTCAATAAAAATTTTATGAGGGTACTTAATTTTATCCTCACTTTGATTTCCCATTTTAGTTATAAGTACTTCTCCATTTTTCCTAGTTAAAGTACCTAATTCAATATTATTTTCTATTCTTTTTTTAATATATTCATAATCTCTCTTGCCTTCTTTAGCTTCTAATTTGAACATAGATTTCAATTTAATATCTAGTGTTTTTTCATATCCATGCTCTCTGATTAAAGGGAAAATTTTATTTACATCATAAGAAGTAAATTCAAATTTATTAAAATCAGGAAGATTTTTTAATGTTTCATCTTTTATTTTATAAGTATCATCTGAAACTTTATCGATAAAACCAAATTCAGATAATTTTTGAAGTCTTTTTAATACACGTTTCTTTTCATTTGCAGCATTTTTAATATTCTTTTTATTAGACTTATTAAAGATTTTTTCAAATGAATTAATATCAAAAGTATGCTCTTTCTTATCAAAATATTTATTGAAAAGATAATTAACATCATATCGTGTTAAGTTATCTTTCTTATTTTTTTCAAAAAGTTTTTCTTCATAGTAAATCATATTTTTTAACCTTGTATCTTCACAAAGTTTATTGATATTAGAAGTACCATTTTTATTTATAAGGGACAAAATTTTTCTTTCAGTATTATCTATTTCAGTATCATCTATTTTAATTTTAAAATTATTTTTAGGATTTATAGCTTCTTTTCTGTCTATATAATTAATTGCACCAGAA
>JAQUXS010000031.1 GCA_028692255.1 Clostridium sp. | reverse complement strand
TACAGCTTTTAGGCCTTCCTCTGTCATAGGTATTTTTACAACCATGTTTTTGTGAATTTTTGATATTTCTCTTCCCTCTTTTATCATACCTTTTGCATCAGATGCAATTACTTCGCCGCTTATAGGTCCATCAACAATAGATGTTATTTCCTTTATAACTTCATTAAAGTCTCTGCCTTCTTTTGCTACCAGCGAAGGGTTTGTTGTTACTCCACATATTACACCCATGTCATTAATTTCTCTTATTTCATTAACATTTGCAGTATCGATAAATAATTTCATAATTTTTCTCTCCTTAAAAGGTTGAATGCTGTGCATCCAACCTAATTTTTAACTTGCCTTTATTACTACCTTGTAGTCTTCTCCATAATATCTCTAAGTTTTGTATCATGATCTATAATAACTGTTTCAAGATTAACCATACGGCTCCAATCATAAACTTGATCTTCATTTAAAGCTAAAGTTAAAACTGTATGATGTCCACCACCTGAGTAAATCCATGATTTAACTCCATCGCTGAAGTTTGGTTCTGGCTGCCATACCATTTTAGCTACAGGAAGTTCTGGTGTATCTTCAGTTGGCTTAACAGCATTAACTTCATTAATTAAAAGACGATAATGTGTTCCTAAATCAATGATTCCAAGTGTAACTCCTTTTCCAACAGATCCATTAAATATTAAACGAGCAGGATCTTCACGATCTCCGATTCCAAGTGGTTTTACTACTACTCTTGGCTTATCTGATGCAAGGGTTGGATCAACTTCAAGCATATGTGCTCCTAAGATTTTCTCATTTCCTTCACTGAGTTCATATGTGTAGTCTTCCATAAATCCTGTCTTCGTGTTATCAGTCATTATTTTAACTAGTCTACTTAAGGCTGCTGTTTTCCAATCTCCTTCACCTGCAAATCCATAACCCTCTGCATTTAATCTCTGAACTGCAAGACCTGGGAGCTGTTTCATACCATATAAATCTTCAAAATTTGTAGTAAATGCTGTGTAATTTCCCTTCTCTAAGAAACGACGAAGGGCTATTTCCATTCTAATCTGCTCTTTTACTTGTTTTTCATAGAAGTCTGCAGTGTTGTCACCTTTGTCCATAATGTACAACTTTTGAAATTCATTATAAGTACTGTCAATATCGTCTTTAGAAACCTTGTCCATATAGGAAACTAAATCACCTATACCAAAATAATCAACAGTCCATCCAAATTGAATTTGCGCTTCTATTTTATCTCCTTCAGTAACAGCAACATTACGCATATTATCTCCGAAACGTGCTACTTTAATATCCTGTCCTAAAACGTATCCAACTGCTACTTTCATCCAATCTGAAATTTCCTTCTGCACTTCTTCTTTTTTCCAGTATCCTACAACAACTTTATTATGTTTTTTAATCTTGTATTAATAAATCCGTATTCTCTATCTCCGTGTGCACTTTGATTTAAATTCATATAATCCATATCAATTGTTTTCCATGGAATATGCTCATTAAATTGTGTTGCAAAATGTAAAAGTGGTTTCTGCAAAAGTTTAGTTCCTGCAATCCACATTTTTGCAGGTGAAAATGTGTGCATCCATGTAATAACGCCAGCTGCGCTGTCATCATAGTTTACTTCTTTCATAATTTCTTTGATTTCTTTAGCAGATGTTGCTAATGACTTAAAGACAATAGGATATGGAAGCCTTCCGCTTTCATTTAAAGAATTTGCTATTTCAATAGAATGTTTTTTTACTTCTTCAAGTGCTTCCTTTCCATATAAATCTTGACTTCCTACAACAAACCAAAACTCCATTTTTTTATTTTTTAACATAATATCCTCTCCCCATTTTTATATTTTTTTCTGACCATAATATGCATTTTTACCATGTTTACGTTTAAAGTGTTTATCTAAAAGGAATTTATCCATTCTAATATTTTTAGAATTAAGCTGAATAGAATGATATGCCATTTTAGCAACTTCTTCTAAAACCACTGCATTATGCACAGCATTTTTAGGATCTGTTCCCCATGTAAATGGTCCATGATCATTTACTAGTACTCCTGGAACAGAATTAGGATCTATATTGTTTTCCTTAAATGTTCTAACAATAACATCCCCTGTCTGTTTTTCATAAGCAGTTGTAACTTCACTTTCATTCATAGAAGGCGTTACTGGAATGTCACCGTAAAAATAATCTCCATGTGTTGTACCTGCTGCTGGAATAGCCATTCCTGCCTGTGCAAAAGAAACTGCCCAAGGGGAATGAGTGTGCACAATACCCTTAATATCCTTAAATTCTCTATACAATACTACATGAGTTGGCGTATCACTTGATGGATTTAAATTTCCTTCTACTACATTTCCATTTAAATCTACAACAACCATATCCTCTACTTTCATTTTGGTATATTCAACACCACTTGGTTTTATTACAATTAATCCCTTTTTCCTATCTATTCCACTGACATTTCCCCATGTAAATGTGACCATATGATATTTTGGAAGCAGTAAATTAGCTTCAAAAACCTTTTGCTTTAAATCCTCTAGCATAAATTCACCATCCTTTTTAGTTATTTAATAATATTTTTAACTAAAACATGTATTTTTTTCATAGTTAATCGCTTTCATACCATCATAATAATATTTATCATTATAAATGTCAACAGTTTTTATAAATTTGTACGTATGAATTTTCGCTTTTATTGTCAAATACTACTATTTATACTATAATATTTATTAAAAAATTGTTTACTTTATGGGAGAAAATATGAAGCATAAATATGAAAAAATAGAAGAAAGCATTACTAGTTGGGTACTTACTAATAAGTATAAGCCTCTAGAAAAAATACCAACTGAAGCAGAGCTTATAAAAATATTCAAAGTAAGCCGACATACTATAAAGAAAGGCTATTAGCAATCTCATATCTAAACAATATGTGCACAGCATACAAGGCAGCTGAATGTATATATCTGATTAGGTAGAAAATAGAGAATCCTTAAGACCAACTAAAAATATAGCTGTTCTTACAACTTATATATCTAATTATATATTTTCAGATATAATTTGAGGCATGGAGGACACCCTTTATTCAGAAGGTTATTTCATTTTACTTTCTTCAATCAACAATAATGTTATGTTTGAAAGTAACAGCTTAAAAAATTTGTTAGCACAAAAAAAAATAAATGGTTTAATTTTAGAACCTACTAAAAGTGCTTATCAAAGTCCAAATATTAAATACTTAAATAATATGATTTCTAGAAATATTCCTCTTGTGACTATAAATTCTTCTTTTCCACAAATCAACGCACCTAGCTTAAAGATAGATGATTTCGAGGGTGGAAAGCTTGCAACAAGTTATCTTATAAACTTAGGTCATAAAAATATAATGGGCATTTTTAAAGTTGATGATTCTAATCTTTCATCAATTGTACAGCCGGCTTTAACTTCCATAACTCATCCGAAAGAACAAATGGGAAGAGATGCTGCTAATTTAATTACAAAGTTAATTAATAACAACAATAATTTTGAAGACAGTGACTCCATTTTATATAAGCCAAATCTTGTTATTAGAAACTCAACTGCAGAGGTAAAATAGGAAAAATGTCGCATTAATCAACGATGCGACATTTTTTATTTTATGCTTTAAGCCTTTTTATTACATAAATGTTTCGCTAATTCATGCGTATAAAAAAATATATGTTGACATTTGTACGTATAAATTATATTATTAGCTTAAGTAATCGCTTTCATGTTTCATTTATTTTGAGAGGAGGTTTTTTTATTGTCTATAGTAGATGACAGAAAAATAGAGGAAATCAAAAATGGTAATACATCTTTAGGTATAGAATTTGGTTCAACTCGTATAAAAGCTGTTCTTATTGGAAGTGACTTTTCTCCATTAGCTAGTGGTAGTTTTGAATGGGAAACAAGTTTAGAAAACGGGATTTGGACTTATTCATTAGATGACGTTTGGAAAGGTTTACAATACAGCTATCAAAAGCTCTTTTTTGAAGTAAAAAAGATTTACGGCATTACAATTTCAAAAATTGGTTCAATTGGCTTTTCAGCAATGATGCATGGATATATGGCTTTTGACAAGAATGGTGAACTTCTTGTTCCATTTAGAACCTGGCGTAACACAATTACAAAGGAGTCTTCACAAAAGCTAACCGATTTATTTAAACTTAACATTCCTGAAAGGTGGAGTATAGCTCATCTGTATCAAGCTATATTAAATAATGAGTCTCATATTGATAAACTTGATTTTATGACTACTTTAGCTGGGTACATTCATTGGCAGCTTACTGGTGAAAAGGTTTTAGGTATTGGTGATGCATCTGGTATGTTTCCAATTGATGCTGCCACACATAATTATGATACACGTATGTTAGAATTATTTAATAACTTGCCAGAAGTTAAATCTCATTCAATTCAACTAGAAAAGATCCTTCCTAATGTATTAGTAGCTGGATCATCTGCTGGAATCTTGACTTTGGAAGGTGCAAGGAAGTTAGATGTAAGCGGAAATCTGCAAGGTGGAATTCCACTTTGTCCTCCTGAAGGTGATGCTGGAACTGGTATGGTAGCTACAAATTCAGTAGCAAAACGCACAGGAAATGTATCTGCTGGTACATCAATTTTTGCAATGGTAGTTTTAGAAAAACCACTTATAAAACTTCATCCAGAAATAGATTTAGTAACAACTCCTTCTGGTAACTTAGTCGGAATGGTTCATGCAAACAACGGCTATTCTGATATGGATGCTTGGGTTAATATATTCCAACAATTTACTAAAGCTATCAACGTTAATATAAAAAAAGAACTTCTATATATGTCTCTATATAGCCAAGCCTTTCTAGGCGATGCTGATTGTGGAGGAATTCTTACTTATAACTATTTTGCAGGCGAAACTATTACAAATGTTTCAGAAGGCAGACCACTACTTGTTAGAAAACCAAAAAGTAACTTTACACTTGCAAACTTAATGAGAGCAAATTTATTTACATCTTTATGTGCTTTAAAAATGGGAATGGATATTCTTATAGAAGACGAAGGTGTAAAACTTGACAAACTACTTGGTCACGGAGGCTTATTTAAAACTCCAATTGTAGGACAAGAAGCTGTTGCTGATGCAATAAACACGCCTGTATCTGTTATGGAAACTGCTGGAGAAGGCGGCGCATGGGGAATTGCACTTCTAGCAAGTTATTTAGCAAACAAAAATAACTTTTCTACATTAGAAGAATTTTTATCAAAACAAGTTTTTGCTGGTTATGTATCAAAAGAAATTAAACCTGATCCAAAAGATGTTAAAGGATTTCAAACATTTGTTAAACGTTATAAGGAAGGTATTCCTATAGAAAAAGCTGCTGTAAAATATTTAATTTAATAATTAAAATAAAGTTTAATCAAGGAGGATAAAAGAATGAATAAAAAAACATCTCCATCTCTAATTTACTTTTTTGGTGCTTTTGGCGGATTTATGTTCGGATATGATATCGGTATAATCAATGGTGCTTTACCTGGTATCAGTTCAACATGGAATGTTAGTTCATGGCTGCAGGGCTTTATTACCTCTGGACTTTTTGTTGGTGCTATGATTGGAGCTTCTTTAATGGCTTCCTTAGCTGATCGTTTTGGTCGTCGCAAAATGATTATGTGGAGTGCAATTATATTTATAATTGGTGCTATAGGCTCTGCTATTTCGACTTCCATAACCTTCTTAATTTGTGCTAGAATTGTTTTAGGTGTTGCTGTTGGTGCTGCTTCTGCTCTAGTTCCTATGTATATGGGTGAAATTAGTCCTGCTAAAACACGTGGAAAATTGTCTGGTTTAAATCAATTAATGATAACTATCGGAATGTTATTTGCATATGGAGTAAATTATGCTTTTGTTCATGCTTTCCAAGGTTGGCGTTTTATGCTAGGTGGTGCTATGGTACCTGCTTTAGTATTACTAATTGGAACTTTTATATTACCAGAATCTCCAAGGTTCTTAGTTAGAATCGGAAAAAAAGAACTTGCAAAACAAGTCCTGCAATCTTTACGTTCTAAAGAAGAAGCAGAAATAGAATACAATGAAATTGTAAATTTAAAACACTCTTCTGAAGCTTCTTTTAAAGATTTATTTACTAAAACTGCCCTTCCTTCTGTTGTTGCAGGCTGCGGCTTAACTTTCCTTCAACAAATTCAAGGTGCGAATACAATTTTTTATTACTCTTCTGAAATTTTATCAAGAGTCTTTGGTTCAGCAATTGGTGGAGTTATAAGTACTGTTGGCATAGGTATTGTATTTGTATTAGCTACAGCTGTAACTTTACTTATCGTAGATAAATTTAAACGCCGTAGTTTATTTATGTCCGGCTCCATTGGAATGGGTTCATGTTTACTTCTAGTTGGATTAATTTATCCTTTTGCAAAAGCTAATCATGCATGGGCAACTTGGGCTGTATTCTTCTTTATTTGTGTATACGTTATATTTTATGCATATTCTTGGGCTGCAGTTACTTGGATTGTAGTTGGTGAATTATTTCCAAGCAATATCCGTGGTATTGCAACTGGTATTGCCTCAACTGTAAACTGGTTTGGAAACATTGTAGTTGCCTTATTCTTCCCTGTACTGCTTGATACCGTTGGCTTATCTGTAATATTCTTTTGTTTTGCTTTAATTTGTATTGTGGGTTTCCTATTTGCAAAATACGTACTTTATGAAACAAAGGGAAAATCTTTAGAAGAAATTGAAGTTTACCTCAGTACTCGTTCTTCAGAAAAAGTTGCTGCAGTGAAAGAATGATTTAAATTAAAAATAGTATTCTTAATAAATAAAAAAATGGCGGTGACACTCTACACAAGTATCATCGCCACCTTTACTATATTATCTATTTAAATCTATCAGTAAATTCATTAAGTTCTCTAAGTCTTTCAGTAACACTTTCTACTGTAGAACTTAGCTCTTCTGTAGCCGCTGCCTGCTGTTCTGTTACCTCGGCTGTTTCATTTATCGTTTTAGAAATCTTCTCAACTGATGTATTCATATCATCAATAATTTTTTTAATATTACCTACTGATTCTTTACTCTGCTTTGCAAGTTTTCTAACCTCTGATGCTACAACTGAAAATCCTTTTCCGTGTTCTCCTGCTCTTGAAGATTCAATTGCTGCATTAAGTCCAAGAAGATTTGTTTGATCTGCTATACTTTTTATAAGATCTAAAACTTCTGATGTTTTCTTAGCTGTTTCTAATGTATCATCTGCAAGTTTTATTGCCTCATGACCAGAATTA
Source organism: Clostridium sp. (assembly GCA_028692255.1). GTDB lineage: Bacteria > Bacillota > Clostridia > Clostridiales > Clostridiaceae > Clostridium_I. Next base: position 22,530 of record JAQUXS010000031.1, on the reverse strand, counting down.
GCATATTTTACTGACGAATTAGCTAAATCATTTACAGTATGTGATACTTCATTTATGGACTGATGTATCTCATTTACATTTGCTGTAAGTTTGTTTATATCATCCATGTCAATTCCATCACTTATAGTTCCTATCACTTTTCCTTCTTGATTTTTTATTGGAACTACTATATATTTGATTTCTTTTCCTAATACTGATTTATCTAAATCTCCTTTATTTATTCCATTTTTACTTATTGCTTCGTTAATGTAGGCTTCGTTTTTGTCCCCATAGTTTATCTTTAAATCAAAATTCTTTGCCGCTGCATATTCTAAGTATTTTTCTTTATCAGATATTGCAAAAGCCATATCATCTCTAACTAGTGAATTCAAATAAGGTAAAACAATTCTAAAAGCATTAAGTATCTCTTGATCGCTTAATTTTTCTTTTGATATTTCTTTATACTCCATATTCGTTCCCCCATCTTTATTAAACTTAACATATCTTATATTTTTCTTTATATTATATAATTCGCACTAAAATTCACTAACTTTAATTAAATTTTATACAATCAAACCTACAACAGTTGCTGTAAGTACACTTACTAAAGTTGCACCATATAATAATTTTAATCCGAATTTTGCAACTACATTACCCTGCTCTGAATTTAGTCCTTTAACTGCACCTGAAATAATTCCAATTGATGAGAAATTTGCAAATGAAACTAAAAATACAGAAACAATTGCTGTTGCTCTATAAGATAAATGTACACTTCCTTTGGCAAGTATAGTCATAGCTACAAATTCATTAGATACTAATTTTGTTGCCATTATGCTTCCTGCTTTTATAGCTTCATTAAATGGTACACCCATTAAAAATGCAAATGGAGAGAATACATATCCCAATACATCCTGGAAAGATATCCCGAAGATACCTTTAAATATAGCATTAATCATTGCAATTATAGCTACAAAACCTATTAACATAGCTGCAACAGTAATTGCTACTTTAAAACCATCCATTATATATTCGCCCAATACTTCGAAGAAAGATTGCTTTTTCCCCTCTTCTACTTCTAAAATATCTTCCTCTGGACTAACTGTATATGGATTTATAATAGACGATATAACAAAACCTCCAAATAAATTTAAAACAATTGCTGTTACAACATATTTAGGATTTATAAGAACCATATATGAGCCAACAATAGACATAGAAACTGTTGACATTGCTGATGCACATAGGGTATATAATCTATTTTCAGGTAATAATCCGAGCTCCTTTTTCACAGAAATAAATACCTCTGACTGTCCAAGAATAGCTGATGCTACTGCATTGTATGATTCTAGTTTACCCATTCCATTAACTTTACTTAAAGCAAATCCAATACCTCTAACTATTAGTGGTAATATCTTTAAATATTGTAATATACCTATTAGTGCAGAAATAAAAACTATTGGCAGAAGAACACTTATAAAAAATGTTGTCTGGTGGGCATTAACTAATCCCCCAAATACAAATTCTACACCTTGTGATGCACAATTAAGTAAGATTCCAAACCCATCTGCTATTCCCTTTACTAAAAAGTTACCTACGCTAGTATTCAATAAAATAAAGCCAAATATAAATTGCAGCAAAACCATAGCAATTATAGGTTTATATTTTATATTTTTTTTGTCATTACTTGCAATAAGTGCAAGTCCTAAAACAACAATTAATCCTATTATTCCAATTATGTATTTCATTATATATCTGCTACTTAAAATATGGACAAATATAATCTATATACGCTTCTTTTGTTTTTAACTACTTACTTTTAGATATTTTGTCTAGCAGCAATTCTCACTTCTTTCTTTTCGTATTTTTTAGCTTTCATATTTCCTTGAAAGTTTTCATTTGTGCTTTTATTCTTATTTTTATCCTATTATAGTATAAAGGTTTTTTTATTTTTGTAAACAGGTAATTAAAATAATACAAAAATTTAAGGCTTAATCACAAAATGATTTTACTAATTTTGTGATTAAGCCTTTTTCCTAAATTTCATATTACTTCTACTTTATTGGATTCTATTTAATTAGTTCTTAAAGCTGTGGATTGGTGCTGGGATTCTTCCTCCCCTGTCTACAAAGTTCTTACTTGAAAATTTGCTTACAGGCATGATTGGAGCTTCTCCTAAAAGTCCTCCAAATACTGCCTTGTCTCCAAGTTTCTTTCCATAGATAGGTATAACTCTTACTGCTGTTGTTTTATTGTTTATAACTCCTATTGCAACTTCATCAGCAATCATACCAGAAATAGTCTCTGCTGGTGTGTCTCCTGGAATTGCAATCATATCAAGTCCAACAGAACATACACATGTCATTGCTTCAAGTTTTTCAAGGTTAAGTGCACCACTTTCAACTGCCGCTATCATACCTTCATCTTCACTTACAGGTATAAATGCACCACTTAATCCACCTACATTTGAAGATGCCATTATTCCACCTTTTTTAACTGCATCATTGAGCATTGCAAGTGCAGCTGTTGTTCCTGGGCATCCACAAGTTTCAACTCCTATTTCTTCAAGTATTCTTGCAACACTGTCACCAACTGCTGGAGTAGGTGCAAGTGAAAGGTCCACTATTCCAAAAGGAACATCAAGTCTTCTAGAAGCTTCATTAGCGACAAGCTGTCCTGCTCTTGTTATTTTGAAGGCAGTTTTCTTTATTGTTTCTGCTACAACATCAAATCTTTCTCCCTTTACATTTTCAAGTGCAGATTTTATAACTCCAGGTCCACTTACGCCAACATTTATTACGCATTCTGCTTCTCCAACACCATGAAAAGCGCCTGCCATAAATGGATTATCTTCAACTGCATTTCCGAAAACAACAAGTTTTGCACAACCAATGCTTTCTCTATCTTTTGTTAGATATGCAGCTTTTTTTACTATTTCGCCCATATGCTTCACTGCATCCATATTTATTCCTGACTTAGTACTTCCTACATTTACTGATGAACATACAAGATCTGTTACGCTTAAAGCTTCTGGTATTGAATCTATAAGTATCTTGTCACCCTTACTGTAACCTTTTTGCACAAGAGCTGAATATCCTCCGATAAAATTAACTCCAACAGTCTTTGCAGCTCTATCAAGTGTCTTTGCAAATTCCACATAATCTGTATCATTGCTACTCTGTGCAATTAAAGCCATAGGCGTTACAGAAATTCTTTTATGTATAATTGGTATACCAAATTCAGCCTCTATTTCTTCTCCAATTTTAACTAAATTTTCAGCTTTTCTAGTTATTTTTTCGTATATTTTTTCTCTTGATTTTTTGCCGTCCATATCACAACAATCTAAAAGAGATATTCCCATAGTTATAGTTCTTATATCAAGGTTATCCTTTTCTGTCATCTTAATTGTTTCAAGTATATTTTTATTATTTATCATTTCCATACCTCTATTCTCTAAGTAGTTTAGTGAAATTTTAGATTTCATGCATACTTTTAAACAAATCCTGCCTTTGCATCTTTATTTTTACCTCAAGCTTTTCAGCTTCAGCTTGAAGTTCATCATTAATTTCTTTAAAATCAACACTTATTTTAGACAAATCAACTAGCATTATCATTGTAAAATAATTCTGCAAAAGAGTTTGATTTATATCCATAATATTTATTTTATTCTTTGACAATACTGAAGTAACTCCTTGAATAATCCCTATTTTATCTTCCCCAATTACAGTTATAAAAGCTTTCACTTAACATTCCTCCTAAATAATATTTTTGCCAATATATATAATTTTTAATAAAAAAGAGACTAAAAATTATTTAGTCTCTGAAAATACAAACAATTATGCAATAATATACCCTTTAATTAAATAGAATACTTGCAATAATGTCTCTGTTCTTTTACCTGAGAGTTTCACTAATAAATAGCTTTCCCCTTCGGTGCCCTTTTGAGTCTCTCCAGAGTTTTGTCAAATAACGGTTTAAAAATATTCCATTATCATCATCCAAAGTATTAAATTATTATATTAATAATATCATAAAATAATTACAAAAATCAATAACATATTTTAATTAATTTATTAATCTTCTGAATTCTGTTTTAATTCATAAATTTTATTCAATTCAAAATAAGTACCTACATAAGTCATTCTCATATATGCACTTAAAAACATCTCACATATAGCAGCAATTCCTCCAAATAAAATCATAGGAAAATATACTTCCTTTAAAACTATAGCTAAAATGATTCCTATTATAATTATAGGTAAAATTAACAATGACCATCCTAGAAAACTTAATGGAAGTAAAAATAATTTAAATACATTTCCCTTAGTTATAACCCAACTTTTCTTTATAGCTTTAATAACTCCAACATTTTCTTCAGCTATTAGATAAATACTTGAGAATAGTCTTAAGGATACGTAGCACAAAGCAACTAATAATATAATTGCAAGTATAACTGTTATTAAAACAAAAATTTCAGTAATTGTAGTTTTGTATAATAAATAGCATATGCCTGCAACTATTGCTGTCACTATTACTACAACGGCTCCAACAATCAAGCCTAATAAGTCTAACTTCCAAAAGTCTTTGTATCCAGAAAATATAATTCCAAGGTCATGTCCATTTTCTCTTTTATAAAAGTCCATTATATATTTAATCAATCCCAAAGCCATCATAGGAGAAATAGTTAGATTGTATATTAAAGAAACTGTCGCTTTAACAATGTCAGGTGCTCTCCCATCTAATCCATAATTTATTATAAGATTAAAACATATCGTAATTATGGAATAAACAAATATTCCTGAAACCATAAGGAGCCATCTTCCACTAAGCCTATCTATAGCGTCTTCTTTTAATTTAGTTATTCTCATTAACTTCCGCCTTTCTATCACAAATTATTTAACAATTCAAACAAAATATTAACGAATTAATGTTAACAGAAGTAGCTATATTAATCAATACTATACTATGATTCTACTCCAAAAATTGTATGTTACGATTTGACATTTTTTCAATTCTTGCAAGGGAATATATTTTATAATTTTTCTCTTCAAGTTTCTTGCGTCCTGGCTGGAAAGATTTTTCTATTACAATTCCAATTCCACTGAGTTTTGCCCCGCCCATTTCAATTAATCTTGATGCTCCAAATGCTGCTTCTCCATTTGCCAAGAAATCATCTATAAAAAGTATTTTATCATCTTTTGCAATATACTTCTTTGACATTGTAAGTTCATAGTCATTGTTCTTTGTAAATGAGTGCACTGTTGTTTGATATACATCTTCATTTAATATTCTTGATTCTTTCTTTTTTAGTATTACAAGAGGAATGCCCATTTGAAGTGCCGTCATTGCAGCAGGTGCTATTCCGGAACTTTCTATTGTAAATATTTTTGTTATTCCACTTTCAGTAAAATATTTTTTAAATTCAGTTCCTATTTCATACATTAATTTTGTGTCAACTTTATGATTTAAAAATGAATCCACTTTTAATACATCTTCGTTAAGTGCATTACCATCTTTCATTATTCTTTTTTTTAATAATTCCATTATTATGTTCACTCCTAAAGTTTATTTTTTCTCTTTAAGTATTACATTAAGTAAAAGTGCTGTTATTGTTCCTGTTGAAATTCCTGATGAAAATAGCATTTTAATTGACTGTGGAAGCTTTGAAATAAGTTCTGGTCTAAAAGTAACTCCAAGTCCAAGTCCTATAGATACTGCAATTATTAAAAGATTTCTATTATCTAATTTTACTTTGCTAATTGATTGTATTCCTGCTGCTGCAACTGTTCCAAACATCACTATTCCAACTCCACCAAGCACAGGCTGTGGCATTGCATTTATAATTGCTGCAAATTTTGGGAACAATCCCAAAACAACAAGTATGCATCCTGCAGTAATAGTAACAAATCTACTTGCAACCTTTGTAAGAGGAATAAGTCCTATATTTTGGCTAAATGAGGTATTAGGTAGTGCTCCAAAAATACCTGCAAGCATACTTCCCACTCCATCTGATAGAACTCCCTCTCCAATACGTTTATCATCAAGTTCTACTTTTGAAACTTCACCTATTGCCTTAAGACATCCTACAGTTCCTATAGTTGAAACAAGATATGCAGGTAAAAATGGAAGTACTGCATTAACATTAAAGTTTACACCATAAGCAAATATTCTTGGAAGCGCAAACCATTTTGCAGCTGCAACCGATGAAAAATCAACCATACCAAATGGTATACATATTATATATCCCATAACCATTCCAATTAACACAGATGCACTACTTATAAGACCTTTTCCATAATGATTTATAAGAAGTGTTATTAACATTATTAATAGTGATACACCAACATTTTTAAGATTTCCATAATCCTTTGAACCCGAACCACCAGCTGCCCAATCTATCGCTACAGGTATTAAAGTAAGTCCTATCAGCGTTACAACTGTTCCTGTTACAACAGGTGGAAAAAATTTCATCAGTGGTTTTATAAAAAAGCTTAGAAAAATCACTAAAAATGCTCCGAGTACTGTAGCTCCTAAGATTCCAGGGAGACCATATTTTGCACCTACCACAGCAGCCGGTGCTACAAATGTGAAATCCGTTCCCATAATGCAAGCAACTTTAGCTCCAACAGGTCCGATTTTTTTTGATTGTATAATAGTTGCAATTCCTGCCATTAATATTGAACTACTTATAAGTGCTGTTGAAATTTGAGCATTGAATTTAAGAGAAGCACATACAACTATTGGAACTACTATTATTCCTCCAAATGCTGCAAATATATGCTGAAATCCAAGAAGTATCTCAGTAAACAAATTAGGCTTGTCTTCAATTTCGTAGAGTAGTTCAATGTTACTTTCATTGTTTTTTCTTTGTTCCATGTAAAAATTCTCCTTTTATGTAAAAATGGTTTATCAAATATAGTCACGCGAAAATAAAAAAACACCACGAAATTAATCGAGGTGTTATGTAAAATGAATCAAAAAATTATATTCACAAACATTTTCCCCGTAGTCTGCCAATTATGGTCGGCAGGTAGAAACTTTCGGACCAATTACCGATATTATACGAGCTTTTGCATGCTACTAAATTATTATATCATATTAATTTTAATTATTCTTTGTTATTTTAATTCTGAGTGCTTCCATATTATATTCTGCATCATCAATTTTAGAATTTTGATTTAAATTATTATCTAATTTTTTAACTTTCTTCATTGCTATCAGCCTATACCACGAAAAACTTGTCATTTGATTTTTCAATGACTTTATATGATTTGAAATATTAGACTTGATTTTTATGTTATTATTGGAGTTTTTAATCTTAAGCTTGTACTACAATATATCATCATAACATAATAAAATCACTTAATAATTAAATTTCTACATTAGAAATAATAGGTATGTTATACGAATAAAGTCTTACTTTATTCGTAAATTTACTTGTTTTCAGCTATTGCAATCATATCTTTAACAATATCCATATATTTTTGTGAAACATCAGGACATATTTTTATTATACCATCAACCACAGCATCTATATTGCTATCATTTAGTCTTTTTAAATTTCTATCCTCTTTTACCATTCCTTCACTATCTAATGAATCATATATTTCTTTGATTCCAGGTGCCTGAATTATCTCTTTTGTTTCATCGCAATTTTCAGATAAATAGAGAACTTCTTCAATAACTTCTAATTCTCCATATACATACTCTTTCTTACTTTTTAAAGGGTTTCCCTTTGCATCATTACATGTATATTGTAAATGCTCAACATGTTTTATATCAAATCTTGCATAGTTGTCCTTTCTAGATAAAAAACTTCTTGAATCTAAATCTAAAAGTCTTTCCTTAATATGCTGGGAGAAATTTTCTCCTAGTTCAGAGATAAACGTCTTTACAGAAATAGAACGTTTTTTTCTGTTGTTTATTCTCAAACAAATCACTCTTCTCTCCTAATTAATTTTATACTATTAACATAATAGTACTTACTATTAATAGTATACCACAAAAGCAAAAATAAATGTATTTTTCCTAATTTATACTTTTTAAACTACCTTATTTTAATTATAATTAAAATAAGGTAGTTTTTAATATTTATAATTAATTCTCAAAAGTTTAAAGAAAAGCAGGAATAAAAATGGAAACCCTTGTTTATGAACTTAAACATACAAAAGTTTTATCTAGAAATGATATTGCCACAATAAAAAATTATATTGAGAAAAAATATGCAAGTTATACTGAACATGAAAAAGCAGTTATACTTACAAAAACCGTTCATCAAATACTTGACAAAAATATTGAGGGGCTTAACTCAAATGCAAAAAATGCCGTCAAAAGAAATCTTTTAAAAAGATTTTTGTCTAAAGATGGACAGCCTGTTTTTCTTATTGATATATTTAATTTATATATGTCAGATGAAGATAAGCCAAAAGATTATTCACATATTCTTTTAAATTGGATAAATCTTCACGTTGAAAATAAAATTTCAATTGATGAGCTAAAAGTGCTTGGCATTAATATACCCTCTTCAGATAAAACTGTACCTTCTCCTAATTTAGCAAATGAAGATACTATATTAGAAACTAAAACCTATTTTTCACTAAATTACATAATACAAAATATTAAGGGTGTTTCTAATTCAGTTGCTTTTTTAGCTTTAATTGTGTACATTCTGATTTTTATAGTACTTTTTCCTTTTGAAAGAAACCTTTCAAAAGAATTAAGCTTTAAAAATATTAATGCCAATGTATACTCAAATACTTCTACAAATACAGTAGCTAACTCCTATGGAATCCCTAAATTTTTTAAATATCAAAATATTAACAGCGGAAAACTTAGAGACTTTTTAAATAAAAGGAATTCCATTTTAGCGGATGAACCATATTTTTCATCAATACTTTCATCTGCTAAAAAATATAATGTAAATCCTATTTTATTATTTGCAATAACTGGTCAAGAACAGTCCTTTGTTCCAAAACAAAATAAGAATTCAAAAAAGATTGCCAATAATCCATTTAACATTTATTACAGTTGGCAGAAATATAATACAAATATAACTGATTCGTCAAATATAGCTTGTGTTACTATAAACAATTTATCAAAAAATAGACCTAAGAACTATGAACCTTTTAAATGGCTCAATAGGAAATATGCTGAAGATCCTAATTGGTCAAAAGGAGTTGAATTTTTTTATAATGAACTAGAAAAAAATATTAATTAAAATGGAGGCTAAGGTTGAAAATATTAATTGTTTCAGATATAGAATCTAAGTATATATGTGACTTTTTTTCAAAAGAAACTTTTAAAGATATAGATATTATTATTTCATGTGGTGACCTTGAAGCCAGTTATTTAAGCTTCCTTGTGACAATGATAAAGGCTCCTCTTTTTTATGTACACGGAAATCATGATTACAATTACATAAAGAATCCTCCTGAAGGATGCATTTCCATAGAAGATAACCTCATCTCATATAAAGGTATAAAAATACTAGGACTTGGTGGAAGCATGCGCTATAAGGAAGGTCCTTTCCTTTATTCTGAAAAACAAATGAAAAATAGACTAAAGAAATTAAAGTTAAAACTTCTTTTTAATAATGGATTAGACATACTTGTAACACACGCTGCTGCAAAAGGTATAAATGATGATAACGATTTGTGTCATGAAGGCTTTAGCACTTTCAATAAAATTTTAGATACTTATTCACCAAAATATTTCATACATGGGCATGTTCATCTGAATTATGGACTAAAACCACGAGTAACAAAATACAACAATACAACAATAGTAAATGCTTTTAATTATTATATTTTAGATTATAAAATTTAAGTTTAACTAAATATTATATTATCGCAAAACCAATTTATATTAATTATTTCTTCTGGCGTTAAAAGTTCCTCTTCGGCAATTCTAAGACTGCCTTTATTGTCATAAATGGGACCTGTGAATGGATTAAATTCATTTTTTATAATCATTTTTTTCATAGCTTTCACTAATTTTTGTACTGGTGCTGGAATGTACTCTTTTGAACAAGATACATCTACGACCTGTTCCCTCATTCCAAAAAAGAAATTTATAAGATTATAATTTGTTCCAAAGACACTTATTAAAGTATTAAAAGAATCATTTAATATGCTACTTAATATTTTTTCATAGTATATCCCCCAATTCCAAGTTGATGATGCAATAATTTTATTTTTTTCAACACTGCATATTGGATAAATATAACCTTTTAAATTTTTAATACAAACTATATCACATTTGTCTTTTATACACTCATTTCTTATATGTTTAAAATCATAATTACTTATATTTTTATCCTTCAGAAAAACTTTAATTTTAGCATAGGGGTTAACAATTTTAGCTCCAAGTGCAAAAGAATCCATTTCAGATATTGAAAGTTTTTTTAAACTTGTTTCTAAATAACCAATTGTATTTGTTTTAGTCAAAGTTCCTGCGATGATTCCAGTAATAAATCTTGGTTCATATAACCTTCCAAAGTAGCTGCTCATATGATGATAAGATTTTTCATTAGAACAATTAAAAAATTTAACCTTTGGAAATTCAAGAGCACACTTTAAGGTTGCATTTCTAAATACAGGACTTGTAGTAAAAATCACATTGCATCCATTATAAACTAGAGATTTTATATATTCATATGCTTCTCCATTTTCAGGTACATTTTGTATATACATTGTTGTTATTTTATTTGCAAATTTTTTATCAACGTACAACCTTCCAGCCTCATGTTCATATGACCATGTTGAAGTATTTATACTTTTTGCATATACAAAAGCCACTTTTAATTTTGGACGCTGAGCTACTAAATTTACTATACTCATAGTCGCTGACTTTTCAGAAATATTTTCATCTGATTTTATTCGAATATTTTTAACATTAAAATATTCTGCTTCTTTTAAAAACTGCTTCATGATATTTTTAAATTTATCATCACATACAATATCATGTATACCATATATTTTAATATATTCAATAAATGCATCTCCTGTTGTAATTTTAAGTTTGTCTCCTCCGCATTTAATGTACTCATCCCTAAAAACATTATATACATAACTTATAAAATGCTTATATTTATTATCACCTAATTTAAGTTCAGGCTTATAATTTAATAGCATATTCATAAGTTTTTCAAAACTATGCTTTTTAGTAAACCAAATTGAACTTATACTTGTCTTATTATAAAAATCTAAGAATTCATAGTATATAGAATTTTTTTCATTATTCTCATCTTTTGCAGGTACAATTCTTATAACTTCTGCCAGCATTGAAACAGCTCCAAAACTTTTTATAACACTTACTCTTTTATTTCCTTCTATTACATAATAATAATTATAATATTCATAAACTTTTATTGGATCACTAATACCTTCTTTAATATGATGATTGTATACCTCTACCCACTTTCCCATAAATTCACTTTGATCATCCATAATAGGGTTGAAATTTTTTGAAAAACATATACTTCTAAAATGAGAATACGTACCAATAATTTTCTTTATTGGAATTTCAAAAGTTCCAAGATTTATGCTGGCAACTATTGTTTCATCTTTTAATATTTCTTCAAGACACAATAACTTTCCCATTGAAGATACTTCTTTTTTGCCTATTTTCCTTAATTTACTATAAGCTTTTCTTGCATCTTCTTCCATACAAATCACCTCATTAAATTAATTATGCCTTATGCTAAAGTATGTTAATTACATTTTATGATTTATTAAACATTTTTGCAATCAATGCAAGCATTCCTGATGTTATTAATGGACCTACAGGAACTCCCTTTAAAAAAGCTGCAGCAGCAATAGATCCTAAAATAAGCACTGGCATAATATCTCCATGTCCTCCATCAGTTAGATATCTTAACCCAAGTCCGCTTAAATAAGTAGTAAAAAAAGAAAGTGCAAAGGCAATTATTCCAATCCAAGATATAAAATTGTTTTTAATTTTTATAGATGTTATAGAACCATTTGCAATAGGAATAAGTATTGCTGCTATTAAAAGTACAAGTCCTATGGTCATTCCTTTATCCTGTATAAATGAAAAAATGTATTTTTCAAAGTGTAACAACTTTATTATCAAAAGTAAGGATGCCGCTATTGAAACTGAATCAGCTTTGCCAATTATAGATGCTCCTATTATTAGTACCAATATTACATTTGCTTCCAACTAATATCACCTTATTAATTATTAATTTTATAATAAATAATATTCATGTTTAAACTATCATATTACTTTAATCAAAGGTACTAACTAACATTTATAATTTGACAAATAAAAGTAATTTATACCTTGTTTATTTATTTAGTTCTTGTTATAGTAATATTATATAATATTTGGCAATTTATATCTATTTACAAGAGGGTGACTAACTTATGGATGAAAAAATAAATAAAATACGTTGTTTACTAAAAGATGCAGAAAGATCTAGATATAGTAATCCTCAAAATGCATTAGCATTGGCTAAAAAAGCACTTGAGCTCAGTAAAAAACAAAATAATAAACTAGGAATTGCTTTATCTAGTTATAAAATTGCTGATTCCTATGCAAATTTAGGTGAATATGAAAAAGCCTTAATGTTAACTTTTAATTCTCTTAATTTTTTTATTGAAGAAGGCTTTTATGATCTGCAGTGGTGGGGATTTAACTGCCTTGGCACAATATTTTTATCCTTAGGTGATTATGATAGAAGTATGCATTTTTATAATAAATGTGAAACAACAATAAAAGACTCTAAAAATAATAAAAAATATGATTCTAATTTTTCTGATGAAAAGGCTCTTGTAATAACTTTAAATAATATTTCTGAAAACTATAAATTACTATATGATTATAAAACAGCAATTGATTATTGCTCAAAATCATACACCATAGATAAAAAAAGCAATTTTATAATGTCAAAAGGTGTATCCATATTAAGTTTAGGCGAAATATATTATCTTATAAAAAATTACGATAAGGCTTATGCACTAGCACTGTACGCTGTAAAATATACAAGAAAATATAATTATACTTTAGCCCTGGCAGATGCTTATAAATTGCTTGCATTGACAAACTGGAAAAAAAATGATTTAAAAAAAGCTGAAAAATACTTTGAAGTAAGCATTAAAATGAATAAATCTCAATCTGTATATTATTATGAAATTGATACATATATAAAATATCATGAATATCTTGATGCTATAGGTAAAACTGATGATGCTATAAAATCACTTAATTACGCTTTAAAATTATCTTTAAATCATTATATGCTTGATAATATTTCAAAGATTTCAGGACTTTTAGGCTCATTATATGAAAAGATAAATAATAGAGAAAAGGCTTTCCACTATTATAAAATGCATTTTTCCTATGAAAAATCATTTTCACATTCATTTAATAAACAACTTCTAAACAATTTTAATATTAAAAATCAATTATTAAAATTAGAAGAGGAGAAAAATAAAATTACAGCTAATGAAAATGAACTTAAAATGAAATCAATAAGTCTTCAAAATTTAGTTGATAAAATTTCAATAATAAGTGAACTAGGTCAAAAAATAACTGCAACTACCGACATAGACTCAATAATTGACATTTTAAATTCCAGCATAAAAAATTTTATGAATTTAAATTATTTTGCATTAGGACTGTATAACAAAAAAAATAAAATAATTAATTATCTTTCATACATTCAAGATGGTAAGAAAAGTAAAGCTCACAGTGTCCCTATGAACGAAACAGACAGTTTTTCAGTGAAATGTATTAAATCCAAAGAAGCTATAGTTATAAATGACCTTAGTTCAGAATACAAAAAATATATTGATAAACAAATTTACAACAATATTATAGAAGAATTGGATTATAAATTAGATTCTATACTATTTTATCCTCTTATAATAGATTCTGAAGTGATTGGCATTCTTACAATACAGAGTAAAGAAAAAAATGCATTTGATTCATATCAAATAGAAATGATAAAATCACTTTCATCTTACGCTGCTATAGCTGTTAATAATGCTCTAAAATCCATAGAGCTTAAAAACTTAAACAAAGAACTGCTTTTTTTATCTGAAAATGACAGCATGACTGGTATCCCAAATAGAAGAAAATTAAATTCTTATTTGAATTCTCTATGGAAAATCAGTATAAAAGAAAATTTACCAATATCAATTATTTTAATTGATATTGACTATTTTAAACAATATAACGACAATTATGGTCATATCGAAGGAGATAATTGCATAATAAGTGTAGCAAAGTCTCTTAACTCTATAACTGCTAAAAAGTATTTTGTTTCTAGATATGGTGGAGATGAATTTATAATAGTTTTAAAAAACACTGACAAAAATGCAGCTGTAACTTTTGCCAAAAGTGTAGATAAAAAAATATCTGATTTAAATATAGAACATAAATTTTCAAAAACATCAAATAAGGTAACTTTATCAATGGGAATATATAGTAATATACCTAACCAGAGTACTACTATAAAGAACTTTATAAAAAATGCCGATAAAGCTCTTTATAAAATTAAACATTGTAGATTCAAGAAATAATCTTGCTTAATTTTCAATCTTTAATTGCCCTAATTCATCTTCTTCACAATCGTCGGTATCAGAAACCTTTGCAAGTATCGCTCCGCCTATTATAAACAATATAAGTATACTAAAAACCCCATTGCTTGATTTGCCTGTAATTTGAGATATAATTCCCACTAATAGTGGTCCCAAAATAGCGGCAAATCTTCCAAATATATTAAAGAATCCAAAGAATTCATTGTTCCTTTCTTTTGGTACTATTTTTCCAAAGTATGATCTGCTCAAGGCTTGAATTCCTCCTTGAGATGTTCCAACTAATAATGCCATTATCCAAAATCCTACTATATCATGGACAAAATATGCATATATACAAATGAAAGAATATATAACTATTCCAACATAAAGCATAGTTTTTCCTTTAAATTTTTCAGAAAGTTTTCCAAATATAATTGCACAAGGAAAAGCTATAACCGTTGTAAATAATAAAACAGCAAGTAATGATACAGAACTTATACCCATATCTTCACCAAAAGAAGTTGCCATAGTTATAATTGTATTTACGCCATCAATAAAAAAGAAATATGCAATTAAAAATACAAATACATTTCTATTCTTTTTTATATTTTTAAGCGTAAAAAACATTCTTTTAAAACTATTTTTTACTATTTTCTTTTCTTTCTTTATTCCGTAAACTTGCTTTACATTTTTAAGGATTGGCATAGAAAAAAATGCACACCAAACTGCTGCTATTATGAAACATATTTTACATGCAGTATAAACTGATATGGGAACAATATGCAAGTTGGCTAGCATAAATATACCTATACATATAGAAAAAGCTATTACATCTCCAAGATACCCTGCAGCATATCCAATTGAAGATAGCATATCCATTTTATTTCTTTCAGTTACATCTACAAGGAAAGAATCATAAAATATATTGCTTCCAGAATTCCCTATAGAACTTATTATAAATATAATAATGATTAAAAGCCACGCTGAATCGGGTACTATACCAAGAAGAGCTGTAAAAACTATTCCCACAATACAGAAAAACTTAAAAAACTTCATCTTGTATCCCATATAATCTGCAATTGTTCCAAGTACTGGAGCTGCAAGTGCTATAATAAATCTACTTATAGAATTTACATATCCCCAATAAGACGTTGACATAGAAGCATTCCCACCAGATTTTACAAAAACCATTCTAAAAAATATTGGAAATATAGTACTTATAATTATCATACTGTAAGTTGAAATAACACAATCATAAAGTATCCAGCTTTTTTCAGCACTATTATATTTTTTCATTTTTATTAAATTCTCCATTCAAATTAAATTAATTACTATCTAAAATATCATTTAAAACACTTCCGTCTGTTTTACCTAAATTAAGTCCCATAAGCTTTGCAATAGTTGGTCCTTCATCCACAAGGCTCATTTTATCTACAATAACCCCCTGTTTAATTCCAGCTCCCCTTGCCATAAATACCGTGCCATAATTAGGCTTCAAAGGTGAATATCCATGAGTGGCTCTTGTATAGTGTAATTTTTTTGCGTTTTCTTTAGTTATAGCAACTATCTTTTCACCTTGCACATCATCTTGAAAATAATATCCTTCTGCTGCCTCAAGCATAAAAGAACAATTTTTATTAGCACCAAATTCTTCTGCCTCTTTACTTGTGTATATCTTTTCAAGACATTCATTGCCTTTATTGAAATTTTCAATGACATTTTTAACTGCTGCTGCAATTTTCTCATCATTATTTTTTACATATACATAGGCAGCTCCATCACAATTGTTAACAATAGCTTTGTAATTTATAATTCTTCCTTTTGAATTAACTTCTATATATCCCTGTTCTTTCAAAAGTACATTTAAGTTTATAACCTTATTCTCATCTAACGTGCTGTGATCACCTAAAATTATAATTGCGCTTTCATCATAATTTCCTTTTTCTTTAATTGCAGCAACTATTTCTCCTATCCTTTTATCATGCCTCTTAAGAGCATCTTTTGCCTCATTAGAATAAAAGCCAAACTCATGCCTCATACTGTCAAGATCTGTATAATGTACAAAAGTAATGTCTAGATTTTTATTTTTTATACTGTCAAGCATTACTTTATGAGTAAAATTATCAAGCCTTGGCTGATTTATGCCATCCCTAAGATATCCATATTTTTTATTCATACTGTACTGAAAAAGTGGAGTTCCATTTAAAACTGAAACAAGTATCTGATTTTGCCAAGGTCTGTTTGCAAATATTTCAGGCATATTATACTGAATTTTTGATTTTGCAGTAACTGGCCATAAAAAAGCCCCCACTTTCATTCCTTCTTCTATGGCAGCGTCATAAATTGTTTTAGCTTTTATATCCTTTCTATGCCAATACCAATCAGGCGATTTCCTATTAATCTGTAATTTTGTGTTATTTATAATGCCGTGGTTTTTAGGATATTTGCCAGTAACAATTGAAACATGTGCAGGATAAGTTAAACTTGGATACACACTTGCCACATTTTTTGAATATGAAGCTTCCTTTAAAAATTCTTTAAAATTATCAAGAGTACTTATATATTCAAAATCCCTTTGTGACAAAGCATCAAGTGAAATAATGTATAACCTTTTACATTTACTATTCATAAAACATCACTCCTATTTCCTTATAATAAATTATAATTTTTTAATTTTATAACAATGTTGCGTTTTTGTTAAATTAATTAAACACAAAAAAGCTGCATCAAAACGAATTAATATCCAATTTGATGCAGCTAGCTTCCTAATAATACCCTGTTATTATTTTATTTTTATAATATACGTTTTTCCAATCCAATTATGTGCTGAAAATTCTCTGCATCTTACAATTATCCTATCATCATAAACTTTAACAAGCAAGCCCTGTGAAAGTTCCAGTGATGCCGAAGTATAGTCATCTTTTAGCATATAACTTACGGATCCAGTATTAAACATTATAAATTTATCTTTATGCATAGTTTCATCATTTCCAAGTAAATAATGTGAATGTCCTGAAAAGTAGATTACCTCTTTATGTTTCTTTAATATTTTTTTAATATCACTAGAATTAACTATATTAGCTCCATTTCTACTTCCATATACAGTATTTTCTATGGGCTGATGAAGAAAAACAAAAATTGGTTTTATTTCACCTTCTTTTTCATTTAATTTTTGTTGAAGCCAATTTAGCTGTGATTTAGTCACAACTGTTTTTCCACCCTCGCCACAGTTATGTGGACTAAGCATTATAAAATGATATCCTTTTATCCATCTATCATAATCTAAACTTCGATTTCCAGTCCACTGTAAAAATCTATTTTGACATATTTCGTAATTTGAGTCACTTATATAATATTCATGATTTCCCATAGTTATAATAGGCTCTGTGTCCTCTAATCTATTGCAATATAAAGCATCCATAAATTCTTTATATTGCTCATTTTCACCGCAATTAGTTATGTCTCCTACAATTACAATAGAATCATATTTAGGCTGAATATTTCTTAGATCATTAAGTGCATTCTTAAATTTAACCTCTGACTTATCTCTCCCTATGTGTACATCGCTTATTACTGGAAAGACTAACTTTGGTGGATTTTTTTCATAAATTGTCTTTGCATTAACTAATTTTAATTCCTGTGAATTCGTACCTGGCAGATCAAAAATAACTATAGGTAATATACAAATCAAAATGGTAATCAATGATACTTTAATCAAAATATTTTTCATCATTTAAATATCACCTTATTCGTTTTATTTTACCTGTAATTATTTTGCGGAATTAAGCAAATTATATTCATTAATTCATTTCATAATTAAATACTTTATCTAATCCACCCTCAACATAATCTCCAATATTCTCTTCAATAATTTTTACCTTATCCATATTTGAAATTAATATCATTGTAACAAGAGAATAACCTTCTTTAGTTATGAAATCTCTATCTATTTTTAAAATTTCTTGTCCTCTTTTTACTTTGCTTCCCTCTTCAATTAACATTTTAAAACCGCTTCCATTAAGCTCTACTGTATCAATTCCAACATGAATTAAAAGTTCTATTCCATTGTCTAATGTAATTCCAATGGCATGGCTAGTTTTAAATACAAGTGATAAAGTTCCGTCTGCTGGAGCCTTTAGAGTATCCCCTGTAGGTTCTATAGCTATACCATCTCCCGCCATCTTTTGTGAAAATACTTTATCTGGTACATCTTTTAAATCTATAACTCTTCCTGAAATAGGTGCTATAATTTCATAAGTTTTCTTTAAAAAGTTTAACATATTAATCCTCACTCTATATATTTAAAATATTGATTATATACATTTTTTTGCTTTAATGTAAAACCATTTACATGCTAACACATAGCTTATTACTTTACAACATTATTAATTTTCCAATTTGCACTTAACTATAAGCCTATGTGTGCCAACTCTAAGCGGCGTACATGTAACTAAAGTCATGGATGTAAATGTGGTAGGATCTAATACTTGTGTATTTTCTGGAAGAACTACTTTAATATCATAAACTTTATATTTAAAATTCCCCTTAACTGTTTGAACCGTCATTTCATCACCTGTTTTAATTTCATCAAGTCTATTAAAATATTCTCCATAAGTATAACTTCTATGCCCTGCTACACAGAAATTTCCCACCTGCCCTGGCATAGCTGTATTTTTAAAATGCCCCACTGCATATTTTAAGGTATTAAGGTCTATTCCTTCATTTATTGCAACCTTTAATTTTATCTTTGGAATAACAAGAATTCCTATCGTCCCATATTCTTCTTTACTCAGTGGTTGTGTATTATTTTTTTTATGTTTTACTTTTTTTATTTGCTGCTCATATTTACTAATCATATTATTTTGCACATGCATTGTCCAATATTTTGCAATCAATGCATAAGAAATTATTATAATTCCAATAACTATAAGTGATATACTTATGATTTTTACTTTCTTCAATAAATCTCCTCCTTGTATTTACAAATAAAGTGCCCCAAAATTAAAAGCTTCATTTTGAGGCAAAGTAACACATTATATTATCTTTTTTTCCCTAATTATAAATAATAAAGATCCAATAAAAATGAGCATATCTCCAATTATTATTAAAATTCTTGTATCTACAAATTTCCCTGTTTTAGGAAGATTACTTTCTAAAGTTATAGACTTTGCTGCATTACTTGGATTTAAACTAGCAGCCGTTTCCTTTTGTACTTGATTATTTGTTGTGGCATTATTCGTACTTCCAGGTACTTCCAGCATTTGATGTTGGCGTTGTGGTATTGCTACTAGGTGACTGTGCTGTTTTACAGCTTCATAACTATTATTCACTCCTTGATAACGCATTTCATAATATTTGCTTCCACTAGTTGAATTAGCCGTAATATAAACAATTCCCTTAGGATTTACTATATCGCCACTAGCATCAACTGTTTGATTTTTAATTGCCTGCCCACCTTGCATTTGGTATGTCCTTGTATAGCAGTGATCATGTCCATCTAATACTACATCTATATTAATTCCATGTCTGAATTTAAAAAATAATGTTATTTAAACTTTTCCATCTCATCAATTTTTTATTAGTGAATCCCTATACTGTAGATAAAAATACTCTATAGAATAGCCTTTTATCTGTCTACTCTATAGAATACATTCAATTCATCTCTTTATTAGGTTTTTTCAAACCATAAGCTTAATGTTATTACTTGATTACCTGAAGTTGCTTTCTGTCGCTGAAAAGTGCCACTACAATTAGGAATACGATGCCCTCAATAAGTTGCTGCGTCTCAGTTGTAAGTCCAACCATGACTAGACCAACAGAGAGGACCTTGTAGGTCATAACACCTACAATAACATTAATGAAACGTACTTTTGCACCACCAGAAATAGGTAGTCCTCCTAAAACAAGCGCAATTAGTATTTGGGTTTCCATCATATTACCACTAGTAGATGTGACAGAACCAACCTTCATTACGTTAATAAATGCAGCAAATCCAGTAATTGCTCCAGAGGCTATATAAATAAGCCATTTGGTCTTATCAACTTTAATTCCAGCAAATCTAGCTCCTGTCTCACCTGCGCCAATTGCCTTAAGATTACTTCCAAGCTTTGTAAAATTGAATAGTAGGAACACAAGTAGCAAAACAACTATTGTCAGTGTCAATTCTATAGTCATAGTATTATACGTATAAATATTGCCAACGGCATAAACTGGTGAGTTCGTCGTTAGATAGGCACAAAAGCCACGGAACAGGAACATTGTGCAGATTGTGACAATGAAAGACATTATTTTTCGTTTCACGAGGAAGAAACCGTTAATAGCGCCTATAACTGCACCTGTAGCAATTCCTCCTATGATTGATAGTGGAATACTATAAGTGGATAAATAGCAAACCACAATGGATGCTATTGCAATCATTGAGCCTTGGGAAAAATCCAGACAACCCATGGTCATAATCAAAAACACACCAGTAGAAGCAATCATAAGTACATAAGTCTGACTAAGCAGCAATTCTATGTTGAAAGGTTGAATTAGCCTTCCACCTGTCAAGATTGCAAACAGGGCAATTACGATGAAAAGTCCAACTAATGGTAGAACGGTACGCGTCAAAGGTCTATTCATGAATTCACTAAATGTAAACTGAAGGTTTCCTTTATTATTTAACCCCGAATTTTTCAATTTTAGCATATTTTTCACCCCCTAAATCATCTTCGTTATTAAGTGTTCCTCAGTAAGCTGCGGATCTCTCATGAACTCTCCATTGATAGTGCCGTTCCTCATGACAAGGATTCGGTCACTCATCCCTAGTAACTCTAAAATCTCTTCAGATATTAATATAACTGACTTACCCTGTTTCTTCATCTCACTCATAAGTGTGTATATATCAGACTTAACCTTAACATCAATACCACGAGTAGGACTGTCAAGCACGATGATATCAGAATCTTTGCCAATCCACCTTGCCAGAACTACTTTCTGCTTATTACCGCCTGACAAATTTGATACGAACTGGCTTACGTCTACCATTTTTACACTAACAACTTTCGCATACTTATTTGCAAATTTGCTGAGATTTTTGTTAAGCAGAATATGCTTTACCTTAATGTCATCCATAGATGGCAAGCATATATTATCACAAATAGAATCATTAACAACAAGAGATTCGTTGTCTCTATCCTTAGAGGCATAGGCGATACTGTGCTTAATGGCCGCAGTAATGGAATTAATATGAGTTCCGTCCTTAAGAGTAACATCTCCAGTACGGTCATAAGACGCACCAAAAACAGCCTTACCTACTTCGTGCATGCCACATTCGCTGAGCCCACCTATTCCAAGTATCTCTCCCTTATGGAGATCAAAGCTGATATTTTTAAGTTGTTTGGGTACATTCACATTCTTCACAGATAAAACGACTTCATTGGAAACAGGTTCGCCATAATCCGTACGGTAATAACGTCCATCAAGTATCCTACCAACCATGAGACGTTTAAGGTCATCCTCATTCACATCACTACTATTTACAGTATCAATCAAATTACCATCACGCAGCACAGAAATGACATCTGTATGCTCGATTACCTCCGCAAGGTCATGAGAAATAAAGATAACAGTGTTTCCCATATCTTTAATACGTTTCATCTGCTTATAAAGATCAGTACGTCCATCCTGACTGAGGGAAGTGGTAGTTTCGTCTATAACAACTACTTTAGGATCAAAATAAGTTGCTTTGACAATCTCAACAAGCTTTCGCGTCTCAAAATTATAGTTGTCAATCATCGTTGCAGCATTAATGTGGTTAAAACCATATTTATTTAGTAATGCCTGAGCTTCTCGGTTCATGGCAGTTGTATTTTTTATGCCAAATTTTATAAATTTATCTTCATTTCCAAGAAAAATATTTTCAGTTACAGTTAGACCTGGTAGAGTTCCTGTCTCCTGAACTATAATTGAGACTCCATTTCGATTAGCTTCAACCTGATTTTTCACCTTAAGTTCCTTGCCTTCTAGAATA
>JAQUXS010000030.1 GCA_028692255.1 Clostridium sp. | reverse complement strand
GAAAGAGCAAAATTTAGATGTTATGATATGTGGTGATATTACAGAATGGACTTTATGCCCTTATATTCGTGATGCAACTTCACTAGGAATGAATAAAGCTATGCTCGTATTGGGACATGAACGCAGCGAAGAAGCGGGTATGAAGCATATGGCTGTATGGCTAGGAAAAATGATAGAAGGAACATCTGTACAATTTATAGATGCAAAAGAACCTTTTAAATATTTGTAAATTTGATTAATTTCTTATAAATGGAGGAAGATTTATGTCATACGAAGCCAAGGTTTTAAAAGAATTGTTACCAATGTTAGAAAGTAACGTAAAATTTGATTTAAATAAAGACTTAGAAATGTTGAGGAATCTTAAATCTCCTTCTATAGAAAAGTCCCACAATGTAATTACAACAAAGCATATGATTAAAGGACCAGAATCAGAGATATTGGTAAAAGTTTATGAACCTAAGAGTAGGAAGAATAAAAAACTTCCTGCAGTGTTTTGGATTCATGGTGGTGGTTATGTAATGGGACATCCTGATGGAGATGATGTTTTATGTGAGTGCTTTACTCAGAAAATCAATTGTGTTGCAGTTTCAGTTGATTATAGGTTAGCACCAGAGCATAAATATCCGGCGGCAATAGAAGATTGTTATGCTGCTCTTAAGTGGACATTTAAAAAGTCAGAAGAATTAAAAATAGATACTTCAAGAATAGCAATTGCAGGAGCCAGTGCAGGAGGCGGTTTAACAGCGGCACTGGCTTTGATGGCTCGAGATAGAGGTGAAATGAAAGTTGCATTTCAGGCACCTTTGTATCCAATGCTAGACGATCGAAATGTAACTTCATCAAGCCATGAAATAAACGAAAAGAATTTACCTAAAGCATGGAATAGGGAAGCTAATGAGATTGCATGGAAAATGTATTTAGGAAACAATACTTCAGGTGAAACTTCTTATTATGCTGCTCCAGCTAGAGCAAAAGATTTGACTGGACTTCCACCTGCATATATATTTATAGGACAACTAGATCCTTTTAGAGATGAAACCATAGAGTATGTTACTCGATTGCTTCAAGCTGGTGTAGCAGTTGAATTCCATTTGTATCCAGGATGCTTCCATGGTTTTGATACAATTTTTAACAACACAAAAATTAGCGTGCAGGCTAGGAATGAATATATAAATGCTATATCAAAGGCATTAAACAAATAGGAGGGATTAATAATGGCTTTTTTACAAATAAATTTCTATTCAAAGGCATTAAAAAGACTTGTTGATTTTAATGCTGCAATACCAATAGATGCTGTTGGTATACCTGGAATGATGGAGGACACTTCAGAAAAAGACATGAAAGCACTTTATCTTTTGCATGGTTATTCAGGGGGTCATCATGATTGGATTTCTGGAAGTAAAATTCAGGAATTATCTATAAAGTATAACATTGCGGTTTTTATGCCATCTGGAGAAAATAGTTTTTATCTAGATGATACTGACAAGGGAGAGCTATATGCAGAATATGTTGGAAAGGAGCTAGTTGAGTTTACACGAAAGATGTTTAGGTTATCGGATAAAAGAGAAGATACATTCATAGGTGGATTGTCTATGGGTGGATATGGAGCAATTAGAAATGGACTAAAATATGCAGATGTCTTTAGCCGAATTATTGCACTATCTTCAGCTCTTATAACTTATAACATTGCAGGTATAGAAGAGGGATATAAAGATCCAGTTGCAGATTATAAATATTATACTAGAGTTTTTGGAGATTTAAATAAACTTGTTGGAAGTGATAAAGATCCAGAGGCACTTGCAAATAACTTAAAGAAAAGTGGTTCTGATATTCCTAAAATATACATGGCTTGCGGAACAGAGGATTTCTTATTAAATGAAAATAGGAAATATCATAAATTCCTAGCTTCAGAAAAAATAGATCACACTTATGTAGAAGGAGCAGGTATTCATAATTGGGATTTTTGGAATGAGTATATAGAAAAAGCACTGGAATGGGCAATTAGGAGTTGATAGATATGATTAAAATAAATAAAATTTTTCCAAAAGGCAAAAGAAAAGTATTTACATTAAGTTATGATGATGGAATTACTGAAGATAAAAGGCTCGTTGAAATATTTAATAAATATAATTTAAAAGCTACTTTTAATCTAAATTCAGGTTTGCAAAATAAATCAGGAAGCTTTGTGCTAAACGACTTACTTATAAAAAGGATGAATAAAGAGGAAATACTTCAATTATATAAAGGACACGAAATTTCTAATCATGGAGTAAACCATCTTTCGCTAACGGATATACCAAAGCAGTTTCTAATTGAAGAAATTTTTGAGGATAGGAAAATCCATGAAAAGATGTTTGAATGTCCTGTAAGGGGACTGGCTTATCCATATGGTACTTACAACAAGGAAGTTTTAGAAGTATTAAAAACACTTGGAATAGCTTATTCAAGGACAGTAAAAAACACTGGAAATTTTGATTTACCTTCAAACTACTTAGAATGGAATCCCACAGCTCATCATAATGATCCACAATTAATGAAGATAGCTAAAAGGTTTGTTGAAGGAGAATTTAATGGATTAGGACTTTTCTATTTATGGGGACATAGCTATGAATTTGATTTAGATAATAATTGGCAGGTTATAGAAAAATTTTGTGAGTATATAAGTAGTAGAGATGATATTTGGTATGCAACAAATATTCAAATAGTAGATTATCTTGAGGCTTTAGATAGATTAAATTTTTCTGCTGAGTTCACTTTCGTGCATAATCCATCTGCAATTTCAACTTGGATAGAATGCAATGGAGTATCAGTTGAGATAAAAGCAGGAGAAACTAAAAGTATTGGATAGTTACGAAAAACTAGATATTTTATGGCAATAAGGGAGGAACAGTTGCACTAATTTCTTAGTACGACTGTTCCGTTTATTAACATTAAAAATTACATATGTAAACGGTTGACATACCATAAAAAACAGTGTACAATACAAATATGTAAACGGTTGATATAAAACGTTAAAAAAAGAAATCGTATTATACAATAACCTATAAGGGGGAATTATAAATGTCAAATGCAAATGTTAAATTATCACTAAAAGAAAAAATTAGTTATGGTGTGTCAGATTCTGGATACAATATTCTTTTTACAGTTGTTACTTCTTTCCTGATGTTTTATTACACAGATGTAGTTGGAATGAATGTAGCAGTAGTTGGAACCCTTTTCTTAATAGTACGTGTTATGGACGGTATATCAGGTCCAATCATTGGTGCATTAATAGATAAAACTAATACAAAATGGGGAAAGTGTAGACCTTGGTTTTTATGGTTTGCTGCACCTTATGCTTTAATCTCTATATTGACATTTGCTGTACCAGGAATAAGTAATTCAGGTAAGATAGTATACATGTATATCACTTACATTTTACTTAACATTTTAGCTTTGGCTGTTGGTTCCCCAATAACAGCAATGTTACCAAGCTTAACAACTAATTTAGAAGAAAGATTTAAAGCTAATTCTTTTAGAACTATGTTAGGTCAGATATCAGTTATAGTAGCAGGGTCATTTACATTACCATTAGTTGAGGTTTTAGGAAAGGGAAATTCTCAAAAAGGATTCCTTTTTACAATGATAGTATTTGGTATAATTTCCTTTGCTCTGTTAATGACTACATTTAGAAATACAAGAGAGAGAGTAGTAATACCTAAAGCAGAAGAACCAAAGTTTAAGGACAGTTTAAAAGCAATACTGCATAACTTTCCATGTTTATTGTTAACACTTATGAATTTTGTTATATTTACTGGAGTTGTTGTTAAGGCACAAGCAACCGTTTACTTCTTTAAATATAATATTGGTAATGTAAATATTGCATCTATAGCTAATGCAATAAATGCTCTTTCCATGATAGTTGCTATGGCATTTGTTCCTATGATTGCGAAGAAGATGAAAAATAGAAATATGGTTATATTAGGATTTGCAATAAGTATAGTTGGACAAGGCATCTTATATTTAGCTGCTAATAATCACTCCCTAGTATTAACATTAGTAGGTATTTCAGTTGCAGCAGCTGGATTAGGTGGAGGACAAAGTGTCGTATTCGTAATGTTTGCAGATGTAGTTGATTATGGTCAATGGAAGACTGGTATACGTTCACAAGGGCTTCTAACAACGTTTGGTACAATAGGTACTAATTGTGGTGCTGGAATTGCAGCGGTATTGATGTCATTTATCTTGGCATCAAGTGGTTTTGTGGCAAATGCTAAACAAACAGTACATTCTTTAAATGCAATTTCATTCTGTTATGTATGGCTTCCAATAATTACTTTAGTTATTTGTATTGTGTTAATGTTATTTTATAAAATTGATTATATTAGAGATAAGATTCTTGCAGATTTAGCAGAAAGACAAAAATAATTATAATGGATTTTCTTTAAACTAATATGTTTTACACGTTAATAACTTGATTTTTAAAGCCACACAATGTCATATTTTGTGAGATTGTGTGGCTTTAACTTTAGGACTAAAATCTTATTCGCTATTCTTTACAGCACTAAATCTTTTTTCTTGAAAACTATTAAATCCAGCACGGAAAATACTGCAATATATATAAAAGAATTTTGCTGCTTCTATGATGATATTCCTGATTTATTTAATTCATGGTTCTAAAAATCATTGACATCTGCGATGAGATTAACAAATCGCTTCCAGATGATTCACCAGATAAAAACCATAATTCCGAGTTAATATATGATACTTATGGCTTAAAATCAAGGGTTAAAGAAAACAATTCCAAGACCATTGTTTCAGAAGTAAACAGTAAGAAGTATCACCAAACTTTTTAGAATAGCTGCTTAATTAACTTATCAACATATTCACATAAAAATATTGCTTTTCATGCTATGCATTTTCTTTTTCAAATGACTTTTTGGGTGGTGTTTTTAATAATTTTTTAAAAGTTATCCACATATTTTGCTATAGCATTTCACAAGCCACTAAAAGTTGATATAATACTATAATTTAAGAATGTATATATCCATTCTTAATAATTGAATTCTTTGTTTTTAAAGATACTCATACCTATAAAAAAGGCTATAACTAAATAAACAAAAGATACTATATTAGATGTAAATAATGCACTAAAAGATATATTAGTTGCTCTAACTTTATCCATAAGTCCTAATACACCAATAGGTGAAAAGTTTCTTGTACCAGTTAGTCTATCTGAACAAGTTAAAAATATTGCTACCATAATTCCTAATGATAAACTAATATTTTTATTTTGAATAAACATAGAAACTAATCCCATAATTAATCCAAAAGATACAACTGGAATGATTGAAAATAAGTAAATAAGTGTAATTCTCCCTAATCCATAAAATGTCATCTTAAACGCAAATGAACTTATTATAAATCCTAAAAAAACAGTAGAAATTACAACAAATAAAGCATATACAAATAGGCTCAATACTTTTCCAATAAAAATGTCAGTATGATTTTTACAAATGATTATGTAATATTTCATAGTTCCACCGAAAAAATCTCCTCCAAAACTCTCTATTGAGAATACAACCATAAAAAATACAAAATAAGGCACCACTGTTCTAAAAATAAATTCAGTAGAAAAATATTTTAAGAAAATAACACTATTCATATTAATAATGTCCTTAGAAATAGATTTATTCAAAGATGATGTGTGATTCTCTATATGAACCTTATTTGAATTCATTATAAATACTATAGATATAATCATAAATATTAAAAAGAAAAATAATATATAATTTTTCTTAGAATGTATCATTTTAGTAATTTCATTTTTAAAAATATTAATTATCATTTTAATATCTCCTTTTTTGAAAATATGTTCCAGTCTAATAATGTAAAAATTATTATATATGCTGCAAATAAAAATAGAGAAAAGTTATCTATAGCATGTCCATTAGTTAAAAATGTTCTAAAAAACCTAGTAGGAGTAATATCCACTAAATACTTAACAAATAAGTCTGACATCATTACCAGCAAAAATGTTAATACTGAAATTATTGCGCTGTTGCTAAACAATATAGAAATGAATATATATATGAGAAAAATTGGCATTAATGTTATTATAAACATAAACATCAACCTGGCTATTGGAAAAATTTCATTTATAGAAAAATTAAGATTGCTTGAAATTTTAACAAAATATATTATAATTAATATTAAAAATGATGTTAACACTATCATAGCCGATATGATTATTAGTGCACCTAGTTTGTTAAGAAATATTTCTCCTCTTTTTTTATAAAGTATAAAAAATTTTAAACACCCACATTCATAATCTTGTGTAAAAATGCCAGAAACTATTGGAGCTAAAATTATTGGTATTATAAATACTAATACATCCCACATACTATCGTATATAAAAGTATAAGCTGTTGTTGATGTATTAATCTTATCTGCAAATATAACAACTGGTAGTAGAATGCTTATTAATAAAAACATCATGTAAAGTGAACATTTTAATGGTGTAAAAAATTTAATTAATTCATTTTTTAACATACTATAAGCCAACCTTTTCCATAAAATATGATTCTAAAGTACGAGTATCTTTATACATGCTTTTGATATTTATATTATTTTTTGATATTAAATCATTAAGTATTTTAAAATCTCCACTTTTAATTTCAACATCTAGTCCACCTGCAATATCTGTTACTTTAAAAGCTGTTTTTCTCAATATTTCTTTTAGCTTATTTGTTTCAGCTGTTAGTATTTTATAAGTTTCTTTATCATCATTTAATAAATTTTCTATCGAATCTTCTACGAGAATTTTCCCTTTATTTATAATAGCTACTCTATTACATAAGTTCTGAACTTCATTTAAGATATGAGAACAATATATAAATGTGGTATTATTATTACTTGCTAGATTTTTTATTAGTTTTCTCATATCTTTAACCCCTTTAGGATCTAATCCATTAGTAGGTTCATCTAGTATTACAATCTTAGGATTTGATAAAAAAGCTCTAGCAACAGCTAACCTTTGTTTCATTCCCATAGAATATTTATAAACTTTTTTATCTTTATCATCTAGCAAATTAACTAAATCTAAAACTTCGTTTACTCTTTTTTTGTCTAAACTTAACATATTTGCATATAGCATTAAATTTTTATATCCAGATAAATTAAGATAAAAGCTTGGATAATCAATCATTGCACCTATGTTTAAAGCAATATTAGTTCTATCTTTTAAAATATTTTTACCGTTAATATATACTTCTCCTTTTGATGATTTTAATAAACCTAAAATAGTTTTTATTGTTGTAGTTTTGCCAGCACCATTAGGACCTATAAAACCATAAATATCTCCTTTATACACTTTCATATTAATATCAGTTAAAACTTCCTTGTTATTATATTTTTTACTTAAATCTCTTACCTCTAAAATTAATTCCATTTTATATTTGTCCTTTTCTCTTTATTTTTTAAAATAATTTTTATAATTATAATTACAAAAATTATAACAAACATTATTTAAGATCATGTACAGCGATTTAACTATATTGTTTTTATCAAAAAATTTTATTTTTGTATTTAGCACATTTTTCCTCATAATAGGGTATTTTAATAGTGTTGTTATTACAAAGTATATATCTGTAGGTATAAATGGTGATAAACAAGTAGATACATTTACTAAATTTGTTATAGCAATTAAATAAAATATTTGTTTTAACCTATATTTGGAAGCAACAATTATTTTTGACTATATAATAGCAAAAAAAATGCATATACAAATTAATCCCTTCATAAGAAAGGATTATAAGTGCATAAAAAATATAGAATTTACGGTTATGAAATAAATTAATACGTTAATGAAAAAATTTAAAGTTTATGATTTATCCAAAGTTCTTGAGTAAGGTTATTTTCTTCAAGGGTGGTATTCAAGGATACATTATCATATTTTTTATCTATAATGTCTTTTACAATATATAAGCCAAGGCCTCTATTCTCTCCTTTTGTGGAGAAGCCTTTTTTAAATATGTTGTAGAGCACAGGACTTTCACCAAAGAAATTGTTTTGAAATACTAAAATAACATAGTCTTTTTTATTTACTATACATACCTTTATGTAAGGATGTTCACACTCCTTAGAAGCCTCTATAGCATTATCCATTAATATTCCAGTTATCCTGCATAAATCTACTAAATTCATATTTATATATTCAATATCTTCAACAATTTCTACTTTTATAGCAATGTTAAATCCTAAAGCCTTTATAAGCTTTGCAGATAATATAGCTTTAAGTTCAACAATTTTAAGGTATTTAAGTTTATCAATATTGCTGTCATTCCACTTTATGTTTTGATCTATATGAAGTACATTATCGTAAAAGAAATTTTTAACGCCTTCAATATCTCCGCTATCTACATATGCTTTAAGTGGTAAAATCATATTCATGTAATCATGTTTAAATTTTCTTGTTTCACCATACATATCTTCAATAATATGAGAATACTCTTGAATTTCATTTTTCTCATTGATTTCTCTAATCAATTTGTCTCTAAGTTCAAAGTCTAAATCATAATTGTATATTAAAACACAGACAAATATAATGAAAATCAATGGTATTAAATCTGGAACAATAAATCCAATCACAAAGTAGATCATTTTTTTGTTAAGCAGAGTATAAAATATAGTTTCTAAAATTATAGTTAAAATTACGCATAGGGGTACTGTAACTAAAATAATAGTTTTTAATCTCATAACAGACTTAGATGCTTTCTTTGTAGGTGTATTTTTTAATATAGTACTTAATACAAAGCTTAAAAATGTAACAGACAAAAGCACTATAATGCTCTTTAATCCTACAGCTTTAAGGGATGGTGATAGATATGAATTGCCTAGAAAAATATATATGAAGTCTAAGGTAAAATCTAAAAGATAGATGACGTATATGTATATAAGTATAATGGTTTCAAATTTTTTAGTGTTATTTTTTAGCTGTAATATTGTTATTAGTGAAAGTAATGGGATAACTAAAACGAAAGATCCTGTGTATAATACAGCTCCTACACAGAATGATATTAAAAAGAATTTTCTAATTTCAGCGGCTTTTAGTTTATCTTTATATAAGATATATATGCCAAAACAGCACAACATGCTCATTGCAAAAGAAGGAACAATAAGATAAATTATAAACTTAATTAAAAATGTTTCTGCTGTCATTTTAAGAGCCACCTTTTGTATCTAAAGGACACATAACATTCTTCGCCATTTTCCATTATTATTTTGTTTTGCCCTTTGTTTATTTCTGCTATTTTATTTTTATTGACTATATATGACCTATGGCATCTGCAAAAGTTAGAAGGTAGTGTTTTTTCTAAGTCTTTAAGATTGCCATAAAATTCTATTTGCTTGTCCTCTTCATGAACTCGTATTTTATGAGCTGTTCCGGTAGTTTCTATAAACAGTATATCAGAGGGCTTAATCTTTATTATTCTTGAATCATTTTCAATTGTAATTACACTTTCACTGTGATTACTTTTGTAATATGTATTGTAAGCTTTTAAAATACAGCTATTTACTCTTTCTTTTGAATCAGCTTCATTTTTGATAACGTAGTCCATAGCTTCCACCTTATATTTAAAGGCTAAGTAGCTCATTTCAAGATGAGTTGTAGTAAATATTATAAAACCAAAAGCATCCATATCCCTTATCATTTCACCTAATTTTATTCCATTTATATTAGTTTTTAGATCCACATCTAAAAAGTAAATGCCAGTAATTTTGTGACTTTTAACGTACCTAATTACTTCTTCAGGATTTCCTGTGCAAACTCCTATTTTTAAATCAAGTTTTTCTCTTAGTATAGTGTTTTCTATAATTTCTTTTAACTTCTTTAAATGTACAGAATTATCTTCACAAATTATTACTTCTAACATGATACGCTCCCTTTAAACTATTTAAAATAAACGATATGAATTAATTTATATATTAAATGATACCATATAAAGGAGAAAAGACAATGTAACAATAGAATTCAATTTTACTCAAAAATGTATTAATGCAATTATATGTATTAAATAAACTTAACATAAAGCATAAATAATCGTTACATTACTGGGTTAATCTTTATATGTATTAAAAAGATCATTGGAGGGATTTTAATATGGAAAGTTTAGAAAAATCAGGACAGCAAAAGCAATTATTCACAAAAGCAGTTATATTTTTTGTCGTAGTGATGTGTATTGGAGGGGCATTTGATCTTAACATAAGCAATGCAGTGGCAAATCAGAATTCGATTTTCGGTACAATTTTTCAGGACTATGGACTTTTCCCACCAGCACTTGTTTGCATGATAAGTGGTCAAATTATTATTCAGTATGGTAAAAGGATGAAAGCTGGGGCATATGTAAAATATTCTGTATGCATTGGGGGATTTGCACTTACTGGCTGGCAGCTCTGGGATTATTTAAAGAATGTTATTTATTACAATCTAGCTACTCTATCAGATATTAAAAAGGGACTGCCTATGGGTACTGCTAATAGTGATGGAGGGAATTTAAAATTATCATGGATTGGAAATGCAAGTATTTGGTTAGCAATTATAGTGATTTTTATTATTTTAGCTCAGTTATGGTTAAACAAGAAAACTGATGAGGAATTAAAATATTTAGTTGGGGTTGCCATTGTAGCAACATTAGCTGTTATGCTTAGCGATACTCTAAACAGCTTAATGAAGAATTACTGGGGTAGGGTAAGACCTTATGAATTAAATAAGGCACAGACTAATTATACACCTTGGTTTCAGATAAATGGACCAGATGGACACTTGTCATTCCCATCAGGACACAGCGAATCAGCAGCACTTGCCGTTTTGTTTGGAATTTTTGTGTCACGTAAAAATAGACCACTTCAAATTAAGATGTTCTATGGTGGTGTAATATATGCATTTTTAATGGCATGCAGTCGTGTTAGAATAGGGGCACACTTTTTCGCAGATACAATGGCAGGATTGTTTACGACCTTCTTTGTAATATTCATTGTTTTAAGTGTAACAGGAAAACATATTGTAGAGGATGATGAAGACAATACTAAGGTTAAAGATTAGTATTGTTTTCCACTTACTCACATGCTAAAATGGAAATGTAAAGTATAAATCTATTAAGTAAAATATACGAAAGGTAAAGGTACTTGGAGATATGAGAATATAATTCACTTAAAGGATTAGTTAATAAAATAATTTATAGAAACTTTAAATGGAGTTTTTGCGCTTAATTTTATTAAAACCTATGAGTGGATAGTATATCATTGCTTTTATAATATCTTTATTACCTAAAAAGTATATTTGATTTGTCTGTGATTTTTTCATGGGTTTATTTGTGTATTGTTTTACACTTAATAGTATATTTTTAAGTAATTTATATATTGGCAAAGTTATATCCCCTCTAGGTTTAAGGAGGGGATTTTTGTGTTGTTAATGGAATGTAAAAATATTAAGAAATATTATGGAGATAAACTTATACTTGATATAAAAAATCTAAAAGTTTATTCAGAAGATCGAATTGGACTTGTTGGCAGCAATGGTGAGGGGAAAACTACACTGATAAATATACTAGCTGGAATGGATAGTGAGTATGAGGGTTTTGTTAAAAGATATGCTGACTTTAGTATGATTAAGCAGCTGGATAAAGAAGACTACGGCACTATAAGTATTGAAGCAGCTAAGGCTTTTGGAGCTAATACAAAATGGAGCAATCATTTAAGTGGGGGAGAAAAGGCTAGGTTTAAGCTTGCAAAGGGGTTTTATAAAAATAGTCATATGATAATTACTGATGAGCCTACTAGTAACTTGGACATTGAAGGTGTAGAATTTCTAGAAAAAAAGTTTAATGAATATAAAGGTGCCTTTATAATTGTATCCCATGATAGGGAGTTTTTAGATAGATTATGTAATAAGATATTTGATTTGAATAATGGTAAAGTTCAAGAATATAAAGGTAACTATAGTGATTATAAAGAACAGAAAAATAAGAAACTTAAAAGGGCTGAATTTGAATATGAACAATATGCTAGAGAAAAAAGAAGGATTAAAGAGTCTATTGAAAGTGTAAAAAGAAGAGAAGGGGCTATAAAAAGTGCACCTAAACGTATGGGTAATTCTGAGGCACGACTTCATAAAATGGGTGGACAGAAAGCTAAGGCGACTCTTAATAGAAACATAAAAAATATGCAGAAGAGATTAGATCATATGGAGGTAAAGGAGAAGCCTAGTGAGCTAAAAAAGATAAAATTAGATATATCAGATGAAAGTAAGCTTTATAGCAATGTAGTTATTTGGGGAGATAATATTAATAAATCATTTGACAATAAAACTATATTTGAAAATGCACAGTTTACTATATATAATAATTCCAAAAATGCTCTTATAGGTTTTAACGGCTCTGGTAAAAGTACTCTTATAAAGATGATTATGAATGGAGAAAGTTCAATTAAAAAATCTAAGGCATTGAAGATTGGATATTACAGTCAGGGATTGGACATTTTAGATGATAGTCTTAGTATACTAGAGAATGTTTCTAAGGGAAGTGCTTATGATGAAACTTATATTCGTATTATATTAGGAAGACTTTTATTTAAAGATAGAGATGTTTATAAAAAAGTTAGCGTCATAAGTGGAGGGGAAAGGGTAAAAGCTTGTTTTGCAAAGCTTATATTAAGTACCACAAATTTACTTATATTAGATGAAGCTACTAATTACTTGGATGTAGACTCTATTGAAGTTGTGGAAGAGGTATTAAAGGATTATTGTGGAACCATTTTATTTGTTTCTCATGATAGAAGATTTATAAGTGACCTAGCAGACAATATTATATGCATTGAAAACCATAAGATTTTAACTTCAAAAGGTACTTACGAAGAATATATTGAGAAAAAGAATAATCCTTTATTGGGTAAAGAAAAGGAGATTAAAGAACAAATACTTGTACTTGAAAATCGACTTTCAGAAATTATAGGTAAATTATCTGTTCAGGATAAAAAGGAGGATGCTAAAGATCTTGATATAGAGTACTACAAAGTATTAAATGAAATAAGAGAACGAAAGAAATTAATATAGGGATGAGGCACTAAAAAATGGTAATGAAGAAGTAAAAGGTGCTGTCACACTAGCATATTATTTTATGCTAATGTGACAGCACTAATATTTTCAGTATCTAAAAATGTTTTAACTTACAACTTAATTTAAGGTTCAATTCCACTAACTAGTTTCTCACCAATATATGCTGTTATTTTATTTGTAGCTGAATAACTTGATGAAGTAGAATCAAATGAATAATCATTACCTTGATTGAAATTTGACCAATCATTTTTAGCAAATCTTGAAGCTAGTTCAAAGCTAGCATCTGCTGCTAAGGTTCCTGCTGCAGTTGTGAAGCCAATTTCTAAGTAATAATCGGCATTGACGGCTGCTGGTGAAAGTTTTACAAATTTGCCAGTAACACTGCTTGAACATGCTGTTGCCCAATCACACCAAAAACTTTGATCTCCTTCACCATCAGTAGTATAGTAGTATCTTAAGGTGACATCTGACAAGTTAATGTCATTTGCCCCGGTATTTGTTATCTTTATCTTTGGATTGATATAATTTACAGAAGATGAAGCGATACCTTCATATGCACTAACCTGTAAACTTCCTATAGGTACTGGTTTAATTGGAAGTTTAACTTTGATGTTTACTGTAGTTGAAGTTCCTACTAAACTTGATGTATCGGTAGCTTTTACAGTAAGTGCAAAGTTATCTATTCCATCTGAATTAGTAGCGTACCCAGATGGTGTCCATGAAAAGCTGTAAGGTTCAGCAGTACTTGTTCCTACCTTAGTATTATTTACGAAAAAATCAACCTTTGATATAGTTCCGCTGTCTTCAGATGCAGTAGCATTTATATCAATTGGACTATAGCTTGTACTATCATCAAAGGATTGCCCATCTAGTGGTGATGTTATGCTTTCAGTTATTTCATTACTTGGTGAAGGTGAATTATCAAATAATATTGCATAAGTTCCATTAGCTATGGCAATTTCACATTGAGCCCAAAATCTGTGGTAATTAAATATTGGGGAAGTTCCTTCATTGTAGGCAGTTTGAAGTTTTTCAAAATCAGGATCTTCTTTATATTTAGTTCTTATATCTATAAATTTTATTCCTGGCTTAATTTCATCGCCGTTTGGCATCTTTCCAGAGAAGTTGCTTGGAATATAAACTTCTTGATCAAGCATACGATGATAAGCATCTTCAACTTCTGGAGATGATAATCCTTTTGTATCAGAGTAAGATGTCCACATTCCGTCAAGTATACCCTTGGCAATAGTTCTAGCTTCATCGTCATATTCTTTTGAAGTCCATTTTTGTGTTGCTGCACTATAATATAATAATGTATTAGCTAAAGATGCTGCTGGTCCTAAATCTGTTGAATAATTTAAGACTTTTACATGTAAATTAGGATTTCCAGTATAAGTTCCTGTCCAAGTATCTGGCTGACCTGTCCAAGAAAGTGAAGATGGTATTTCAAATGTTCCATCATCATTTAATTTAACTTCAGGTTTAACCCATTTAACCCATTTATCTAGAACATTTTTTGCCTTTGTATCTCCTGTAGTATAGTAGTATTCAGCAACACGCTGCATGGACCAAGCTTGATATCCAAACCAAACATTACTTCCGGGATCAGCATATACAGGATGTTCTTGATAAGCCATTCCATAGAAAGTATTTGTTCCATCAGGATATTTTTCATATCTTCCATTGTATGAGTTAGTAGCACCACCAGCAATAGCACCTTCACTGGATTGAAGCCATTGATAGAATTCAAGCTGACGTGTAAGGCTCTTAGCCCAGTCACTTGTTGCATTTGCTGATTTTGGTTTGAAATCTACATTAGTTGAAAGTATCCATGCTGCCATAGGATTTTGATATCCAAAGTGGCTATGGCTGCAGCCTATTCTCCATGACCAGTTAGCACCTACTCCGCCGCCCCAAGCATAATACCAAGATAGTAAATAATGTGCTGAATCATAGCCTGTCCCAGCATTATTCACGTCTTGTGATCCTATCTTCTTGAAGTATTTATCAAAGAAAGCATATCTTAAATAATCACCCATTTTTGAAGCTTTTTGAACATAAGTTGAAACATCATTTCCTTGATCTTTAGCCCATGTGTCAGCCCAATACATAGCTTGTACTGAACGAGCATCTGCATCTGGTGCATTTGTATACCTCCACTGCTTAGAGTAGCTGTTATCCTTAGTGAATAGAGGTAAGTAGCCATTAGGACCTCCCCATTTAAAAGCCTCCCAAGATGGCTGAGGAACAGTTTCAAATACTGATTCCTGTTTTCCTCTTTGGAATGTATTAATGTAGGATGGGGAAGTTGTACCATCTCCTCTAGTTCCATATCCATACCAGTTGTCCACATCTAAAAGCCAATGCATTCCATATATATCACTAGTTCTATATGTTGCTTCAAGTTCCTTAGAAATTGGATCTATTCCAACTGGAACAGAAGTCATAAGTTGACTTGGATAATCATCTGGAAGTTCATATTCGCCGGCATAAGTAGCTGGTTTGTTTGGGTTATACCCTGAACTTGTTGGTTGGTCATCAGTGGTTGGAATCAAATATTTTTCCATTGTGTCCCAAACGTTTCCTATACTTGTCCAATCTCCAGTAAATCTACCATGCATAGCTTCAAGCCATAAATAGTAACTTAAAGCTTCACTAGTTGTTTCATGCCCGTAATCTGGAGCTTCGCACATAAGCGTTTCAGCTGAGTGGTAAGGTATTCCTTTAGAGCTGAAGTAACCATTTTTTGTATCATGTAATTTGTTGTAAAGTTCATTGAATCTCTCTTGATAAACACCAACCTTTGAATTAGTAACTGACTTTTCCATACTAATACTTCCTTTCAATTTTTTTTATGATAAAAGAACTTTTAGTTCTAAATCATAGTCATATTAATAGTTAATATATATGTGTCAGTAATAATGCAAACCTTTACATAAGTACAAATTATTAATTCCTTTAACTGTATTATATTACATTATTTATAATATGTAAATAACTTTTTTACTGAATTTATGTTGCAATTTAAAGCTTAAATAATTAAAAAAATAGACTACTGTACTATTTTTAGTTCAGTAGTCTTAAATTTATAGTTTTATAATTTATGCCTCTATTCTATTTCTCCCTAATCTTTTAGCATTATACAAAAGTTTATCAGCTTTTTTTATGCATTCATATTTTGTGGTTGTGTTATTTTCATATACGCCGCCACTTACAGTAACTTTAATCCCATTTTCAAATGAAAGTTCACTGACACTCTTTCTAATTTTCTCGGCTATAGTTTTTGCTTTTTGTTTTACTGTATTAGATAAAATAACAACAAATTCTTCTCCACCATATCTGCAAGCATAACAATTGTCAGTTATATTTGTATTAAGGGTATTACTTACAGCAATTAATACCTTATCTCCATATAAATGTCCATAATTATCATTAACTGATTTAAAAAAATCAATATCAAACATTATTACACTAAATGTTTCATTCTTATTTATATATTTTTCCATTAAAACATCTAATATTTCATCCAAATAATTTCTGTTATATAAATTTGTAAGGTTATCTCTAATTGATTTATTATATATGATTTGGTTTTCGATTTTTAATCTTTCAAGATGTAATAAATCATCACAATAGTTAGTTATTAGCACATAAGTTTCTAAAAATGAAAAAATTAACATTCCTATTTGAAATCCATATTTGCTATATAAAAATCCATTGTTTAATAATATATCATTAATGGCTGTTATGATTAAAAATATTAAAGCTAATAGTGACACACCGCTATTTTCATATCTATTTATAAATGATTTTATTAAAAATATTAACAAATAAAGTACGATAACTGCTAAAATAGCTTCACTTAAATATGAAAGTCTATCATAGAATGTATTATTGGTTGTAAGGCATATAGTAGTAAAGACTGCAGAGAAGGTTAATGATAAGGTAACTATTTTTCTAGATAGATTTTTAAAAATGCCTTTTAAAAACAGCACATATACTGGTATGAATAAATAATATGTGATTGCTGCAGTTTTGCTTAAAAGTTCAAAGGGCATATTGGGGAAAAAATGAACAATTAGTCGTTCATTAAGGAAAAGACATCTTAATTCTGCTAATATGCACATTGCTGAAAAGTACAAAAAACTCTTATTATTTTTAAGGGATAGATAGAAGAATAAGAATAATCCTCCTATAATGAACAAACTCCCTAGTATCATTAGATCTACACCTGAATTTAATACAAATTTATTCATTATTTGATCTTTCAATCCAAAATCCATAGATTTAATTGTAGGAAAAAGATTTGTATAATTGGATGTTTCAATTACTATATCAATAACTCCATCCTTGGAGTTAAAATAGGAATAGGTAGGTAAATATATTGCCTTTTCACTATTGTAACTTTTCCCAACTTTCCCAACTTGTGATTGCAAAATACCATTTACCCAAACTTTTGAGGCAGATAACATCTGTTCAATTCTAAGTCCATATACAGTATTTGATGGTGCATATATTCTTAACCTTAATGTCATGTAGCCAGTAGTTTCACCATTTAATTGAGTTTTTAATTTGCTTGGTATTATTAAATATCTATTGGTTTTTGCATCTTTTATTTGCTCTGGATTAAGTAGTTTATTATTGTACAGTTCCAATTCACCGTCTAATTTTACTGTGCCATTCTTGACAAAATTATATTTGTTTAAGTTCATAGTACCTTTTATAGCTTTATCACTAATAACTTTATGTTTATTAATAGATGGATAAATTAATACTAGAATTACAAAAGTAATAACTATTATAAACTTTTTCATAAGTATGTCTCCTAAATGTATTTTCTTCAGTATGGTTATTTAATAAATATATCATTTATTACTTAAAAAATAAATAAAAAAAGTACATTTTAAGAAACAAACTTACACTAGGTAAGTATATGTCACTTACAATTCCATAAAGGCTGTATTAAATAATTGTTGTTATACAAGATTATTCGAAAGCACCGAAAATACCCTACATTTTTTAGTTTTTACCTTTTGGTTAGCACTTTATACCTAGTAAATTTATAATTTGATAAAAAGAGCTGCCACAATATATATTATGGGCAGCTCTTTGGGCATTTAGTTTCTAAAAATAACAACATTTTTTTAATACAGTGCTTAAGGTCTTGAAGTAAACATTATAGCGTCTTTACATTGCACATTTCTCAGCTTTCTCTGAAGCGCTAACTCCTGTCATTAATTGAGGATTCAATACTTTATCCAATTTCTCAGCGTCCAAAATACCTCTATTTAAAACTATTTCTTTAACAGGAACTTTAGTTTTTAAAGACTCTTTTGCAATGTCTGCAGCTTTTTTATATCCAATATAAGGGCAAAGGGCAGTTGCTATTCCTACACTGCTATTTAAAAGTTCAGCACATCTTTCCTTATTAGCAGTAATTCCTATAATGCAATTATCAACTAATGTCATAGTAGCATTTTTAAGAGTTTCAATGGATTCAAACAAATTGTAGAAAAGAACAGGCTCAAAGGCATTGAGTTCAAGCTGACCAGCTTCTGCAGCCATAGTTATTGTAAAGTCATTGCCTATAATATTAAAAGCTACTTGAGAAACAACTTCTGGGATAACGGGATTTATTTTTCCAGGCATAATTGAGGAACCATTTTGCTTAGAAGGTAAGTTGATTTCATTTATACCAGTTCTAGGATCGCTGGATAATAGTCTCAAATCATTTGACATTTTAGATAAATCCACTGCACATGTTTTTAAAATACCTGACACAGCTACAAAACCATCAAGATTTTGAGTGGCATCAATTAAATCATCAGCCTTTGACACGTTAAAACCAGTAACTTTCTTAAGGTTCACAATAATAGTATTTAAATACTCAGTGCTTGCATTAATGGAGGTTCCAACTGCTGTTGCACCTATATTTAAAGTAAGCATCTCATCTTCAGCCTTATTCAGTCTATTAATATCACGCTTTATCATTGAGGCATATGCATGAAAGGATTGACCAAGTTTAATTGGAACAGCATCTTGAAGCTGGGTACGGCCCATTTTTATAATATTATCAAACTCCAAAGATTTTAAAATAAGAGCATTGTATAATCGAGTTAGCTGTGAAACTGCTTCTGGAAGCATCTTTAAAATGGTAATTTTACCGGCAGTAGGGAAAACATCATTAGTGGATTGAGCCATATTTACGTGATCATTAGGATGAACAATGCTGTAATCTCCTTTGGTTTTGCCAAGAAGTTCAATAGCACGATTTGCAATAACTTCATTAGCATTCATATTTGAAGAAGTACCAGCTCCACCTTGTATTGGATCAACTATAAATTCATCGTGAAACTTTCCTCCTATAATTTCATCACAGGCAGTTATAATTGCATTTGCAATTTTAGCATTTAGCATATTTGCATTTCTATTTGTAATAGCTGCTGACTTTTTTATTTCTGCAAGACTAATTATAAAATTTTTATTGAGTTTTTTATTTGTAATATGAAAATTGTTATTAGCCCTTAAAGTTTGAACACCGTAATAGGCGTTTATAGGTACTTCTAGGCTTCCTATTGAATCAGATTCTATTCTTGTTTTCATATGAAATTCCTCACTCTCATTTTTGTATTACTAACCAAGAGGAAGGTTAACATGTATTAATATTTAAGTAAATGCTTAAGCCATAATTGCGAATAAAAGCTAAAAATAAATGCATTACACTTAATTTAAATTAAGCAACATATAAATTAAATTAACTTTATAAGGTGAAAAATATTGCGAATTTGTACCTAAAGCTTTATTATATTAATATATTGATAAAATAAAGATAGCAATAATTAAAATTTATCAATACAGTGCTGCTAAATAAATATAATATAAATATGATAAAAAGAGGTGAGTATTAGGGGAGATTAAAAATAAGTTAATCTCTTGCTA
Source organism: Clostridium sp. (assembly GCA_028692255.1). Classification (GTDB taxonomy): domain Bacteria; phylum Bacillota; class Clostridia; order Clostridiales; family Clostridiaceae; genus Clostridium_I. The sequence continues at coordinate 10,104 of JAQUXS010000030.1, read as the reverse complement.
ATAATATATGGACAAAATTGATTTAAAACTTATCGAACTTTTACAAAAAAATGCTAGGTATTCACTGAAGTATTTAGCAAAAGAGGTATTCTTGTCAACGCCAGCGGTATCATCACGTATTTTAAAATTAGAAGAAGCTGAAATTATAACTGGATATTCTGCAAAAGTTGATCCATTAAAGTTAGGATATAACATTAAAGCCTTTGTAAATTTGGAAATGTCTCCAAGAAAAAAACCGGAATTTTATCCTTTTATAGAACAGTGCCCAAATGTACTTGAATGTAATTGTGTAACAGGGAAATATTCTATGATTATAACAGTTGCATATCATACAACACTTGAACTTGATGCCCTTATTGGTGAACTGCAGAAGTTTGGAAATACGGAAACTCAAATAGTGTTTTCTACACCCGTTGAAAACAGAGGAATTGACCCAGCCTTATAATAGTATAATGCTGGATTTTTTATTAAAATGAATTATTAGAGGTGGTGTGTTTGATAATCAATTGTAAAAACATAAAAAAGTTACCTTATGGAAATAATTTAAAACTTGTAGCTGGTGAAAATGGCACTGACAGGGTTATAAAATGGGCACATATTATGGAAAATCCTGAATATATAAACTGGCTTAAAGGGGGAGAACTTATTTTTATAACAGGGATTATTATAAAAAATGACACAAAAACTCTTTTGAATTTAATTGCAGATTTGAACTCAAAAAATTCCGCAGGTATGGTTATAAATGTAGGACCGCATATAAACAAAACTCCCACTGAAGCAATAAAACTTGCAAATTCATTGTCATTTCCAATATTTGAACTGCCCTTTGAAATTAGGCTTATTGATGTAACAGAAAATATATGTGAAGCAATTTTTATGGAGAAGCTAGAACAAGAGTCCATGAACAGCTTTATGAAAAACCTTATATCTGGAGATTTAAACTACGATGAAGAAATAATAAATAGGGCAATGTTTTATGGATATGATCCAAATAAAAGTTATTATTCTATAGTTATATTTATTAATAATTTTATAAAGCTCATAAAACATAATGATGTATGGGACGAAAATATAGAATTTAGACTAAAACAAAATATTCAGCAGATTGTAATTGACATAATGTATAAGCACAATAAAAAAATTATTAATGTAACAGAAAGTAAATCTATACTGTTAATGGTTCCAGGGGAAAAGCTTCATAGGGATAATGAAATAAATGTAATTGCTGAAGAAATATACGACAAAATTGAAAATAAGATAGATGGAATTGAAACAAGCATAGGTATAGGAGGAATGTGGAAGGGAATAGAAAATTTAAAAAAAAGTGTAGAAGAAGCAAAAAAGGCTATAAAGGTTCTTAAGATAGACAAAAATAAATTTTGTAACTATGAGGATATAGGTGTATATAAGTTGTTTTTTCAAATTAATGATAAAGGTATCATAGAACAATTTTACACAAATATTTTAGAGAATTTAATTGATTATGATAATAAAAATTCTACAAAATTAGTTGATACGTTAGAAGTCTATATAGATAAAAATTGTAATTTGATTCAGGCTGCCTCAGAGCTGTTTATACACAAAAATACTCTTAAGTACAGAATTAAGAGAATAGATGATATATTGAAGTGTGATCTTAGAGATATGGAGGTGTTGTTAAATTTAAGTATGGCATTTAAAGCTAAAAAATTCTTGATGTGTATTTAAAGTACAAATGAGAAACATAAATATTGTCCTTTTTAAACATACAATTTATATTAACGATATGATAAATTATATATATTATATTTATCATATCGTTAATTTTTACATGTAAATATTGATATAATATCAAAAAGTATTGAGGGATTAAAATTTTAAGGAGGACGGTCATATGGAAGAACCTAAATTAAAACAAGATAATTTAAGTAAAGCTTCTGGATTAAAAGGAAATAATCTAAACATGATAGAAACAATAGCCATGTCAGTTGCCATTATAGCGCCAACGGCATCCATGTCACTAAATATATCGCTTATGTCACAAACAGCTGGATTTTCATCGCCCCTTATATTTGCTATATCAATGATAGTTGTAGGACTTGTAGCCTATTCTATTATAGAGTTTAATCATCAGTTTTCTACAGCAGGGTCTTTATATACTTTTACAGAAAAATCTTTAGGAAGAAAAATGGGATTTGTATCTGGGTGGACACTTTTGTTAGCTTATATTATGTTAGCAGCAGGGTGCACAGCAGGATTTGGAACATTTTCATCAAGTCTCATAAGTACACTATTTGGAGTGCATGTTTCCTGGCTTTTAATATCATTAATATTTTCAGTAGTAATGATTGCAGTAGGAGTTCAAGATGCAAAGACTAGTACTAGACTAATGCTTGTAATGGAAGGAATATCAATATTACTAATATTAATATTGTCTTTAGTAATTATATATAAAGTTGGAACAACAAGTGGATTTAGCATTACCCCATTTAAAACAAATGGAAATAGTTTCTCAGCAATTGGAAGTACATCAGTTTTAGGATTTTTATCATTTATAGGATTTGAAAGTGCTTCAAGTTTAGGTGAGGAGACGAAAAATCCTAAAAAATATATTCCTATAGCTATAATAAGTGCGGTATTTGTAACTGGTATATTTTATTTAGTATGCAGCTATTCTCAGGTTATTGGATTTGGAATAAGCGCAGCTGGACTTAAAAGCATGTCCACAGCCACACTGCCTCTTACAGATTTAGCAGATAAGTTTATATCTAAAGGTTATGGTACTTTTTTAATTTTATCAGCATCACTTTCGTTCTTTTCCTGTGCTCTTGGAGCAGCTTGTGCAGGTGCTAGAATGTTATTTTCAATGAGTAGAGATAACTTGATCCATAAAAGTATGAAAATAGTTCATAAAAAATATCAGACACCTTATGTAGCACTTTTAACAATAATTATATTTTCAATGCTCGTTCAAATTGTAATGTTAAAAAATGATGGCATTGATGTATTTGATGATTGTGCAACCATTGGCTCTTTGGCCATATTAATTTCATATATATTTACAAGTGCGTCATCAATTATATACTTTACTAAAAATAAAATATGGGGAAAGTTAAATTTAATAATACCTATACTTTCGATAATATCATTGATATATGTATTAATTTCAAATATTTATCCTATACCTGAATTTCCAGCAAATACTTTTCCATATATAGTTTTAGGTTGGATTGGAATAGGGATTATTATAAGCCATAAACAACGCCCATATAATCAAGAAGAAAATTGTGAAAGCATTATAACCAAAAATATAAATTAATAATATAAAAGATAAGAAGGGATTAAAATGATCGAAGAGGAAAATGCAAAAATTATAACAGAGGTACCTGGACCTAAATCAAAGGAACTTATAAAGAAAAGAGATAAATTTGTAGCTAAAGGGGTTGGCTGTTCAGCACCTGTATTTGTAGATGAAGCAAAAGGAGCACTTATAAAAGATATAGATGGAAATGTATTTGTAGATTTTGCAGGGGCTATAGGAGTTCAAAATGTTGGACATAGAGATGATGAGGTTGTTAAGGCCGTTAAAGCTCAGCTTGATAAGTATATTCACCCTAGTTTCCATGTTAATATGTACGAACCTTATGTTAAACTAGCAGAAAAGCTTGTAGAAGTTACACCAGGAGACTATCCAAAGAAGGCTCTATTTCTTAATAGTGGAGCTGAAGCAGTAGAAAATGCTATTAAAATAGCAAGGGCATATACAAAAAAATCAGGAATAATTTCACTTAATGGATCTTTCCATGGGAGAACCAATTTAACAATGTCAATAACAAGTAAATACAAGCCTTATAAAAATGGATTTGGACCGTTCTCTACAGAAACTTATAAGACAGAAATGGCTTATTGTTATAGGTGTCCACTTGGATGTAAATATCCTGAATGCAAAGTAGCTTGTGCACAGAAGCTTAGAACTATGTTGAAAACTGTAATTTCAAAGGATATGATAGCTTGTTTAATTGCAGAGCCAGTACAAGGCGAAGGTGGATTTGTAGTACCTCCTAAGGAATACTTTAAAATGCTTCAAGAAATATGTAATGAAAATAACATTGTGTTTATTATAGATGAAGTTCAAGCAGGTTTTGCTAGAACTGGAACATTATTTGCCCATGAGCATTTTGATGTTGACGCGGATCTTATAACAATGTCAAAATCAATTGCAGATGGTGTGCCATTAAGTGCAGTTGTAGGAAAAGCTGAGATTATGGATGCTGCTTGTGTTGGCGGAATTGGTGGAACTTATGGTGGAAGTCCACTTGGATGTGTTGCAGCACTTAAGGTTATAGAAAAAATAGAAAAGGAAAAACTTTGTGATAGATCCAATGAAATGGGGTCATATATAAAAAAGAGACTTAATGAGATGAAAGAAAAATATCAAGTAATAGGTGATGTAAGAGGACTTGGGTCAATGATTGGTCTTGAATTTGTAAAAGACAGAGATACAAAAGAACCTAATGCAGAACTTGTTAAAAGAATTATAGGCAATTGTTTTAAACATGGTGTAATATTCTTAAATGCAGGTATATTAGGAAATGTTATTAGATTTTTGCCACCACTTGTTATGACAAAACAGCAGCTTGATTATGGGCTTGATACACTAGAAAATGCAATTAAAAGTGAAGCTTAAATTAAAATAATTTGCATCAATTAAATTAATAATTCCAAAATATAGAGAACTTATATAGATTTTATTTATACAATCTGTATAAGTTCTCTAGTTTTTAATTTATTTATATTCTTCTACTAATTTTTTAAATACTGGTAATGATTTTTTAATTGTCTCAGTTTGTACACAATATGATATTCTAACATGACCAGGGCAGCCAAAATCATCTCCAGGTACTAATAATAAATCATATTTTTTTGCCTTTTCACAAAAAGCTACTGCATCTGGTTCTAATGATTTAGGGAACAAATAGAAAGCACCACCTGGATTTACACAACTGAAACCAAGTTTTGTTAAGCCGTCATATAGTAGGTTCTTATTAGTTTCGTATATTGAAATGTCAGAAGTTTCATCTACACATTTAGCTACAACTTTTTGGAATAAACTTGGTGCATTTACGTAGCCTAGTATTCTGCCACCACCACAAATAGCTGCATAGGTATTTGTGAAATCTTCCATTTCACTTGGAACTACTATATATCCTATTCTTTCTCCTGGAAGGGATAATGACTTACTGTAGGAATAGCATACAAAAGTGTTATTGTAGTATTTTGTAAGGTAAGGAACCTCAACACCTTTATAGGCAATTTCTCTATAAGGTTCATCTGATATTAAATAAATTACATGGTCATATTCTGCTGATTTTTTCTCCAAAATGGATGTTAATTTTAAAATAGTGTCTTCTGAATAAACTACACCAGATGGGTTATTTGGGGAGTTTACAATAATAGCTTTAGTTTTGTCATTAATTCTTTTTTCAAATTCTTCAAAGTTAATTTGAAAATTTTCTATATTTGCTGGTACAACAATGAGTTTAGCACCTGCTCCTTCTACGAAACACTTATATTCTGGGAAGAAAGGTGCAAATGTAATGAATTCATCTCCAGGATTACTTAAAGCTCTAAAACATATACTAATAGATGCAGCGGCACCTACTGTCATATACAAATTATCTTTTGTAAACTTTGTACCAAATCTTTTATTAATAGATTCTGAAATTGTTGCCCTTACCTTATCATCGCCTTGAGCACTTGTGTATCCATGAATTGCTGTTGAATCTTCAGTTTCTAATATATCTACAATTGCATTTTTAACTGAGGCTGGTGCTGGTACGTTAGGGTTACCGATGCTAAAATCATATACATTCTCTTTACCAACAATTGAGGCTCTTTTCTTACCAAATTCAAAAATTTCTCTAATAGTTGATCTTTTGTTTCCTAGGTCCACCATTTCTTTAGATAACATATAATCACTCCTATTTTATAATAACATTGAATTAATTATAGCATATTCTTCATATTTCCATAACTATTTGATTTTTTATGAATATTAATTGACAAACTATTAATGTTTTATTGATATAATAAAAAAACTTTCAATTAAAGAAAGGAAATAAAAATTAAACAAAAAATTTTGATGTAAAGGTGATTAAATATACAATAGTATCCATATGGTAACTATGGAACTTTTAAGTGCTTACTATACAATTGATATGGTACATATTATTATAATATTGTAGAAAAGAATTAAAAGATTAAATTAATGGAGGTTTATTAATATGAATGACGTAGTAGAATTTTTAAAAGAAAATCAAGTACAGTATTTTGCAACTGTAGGATTGGATGGAAAGCCAAGAGTGCGTCCTTTTCAGTTCATGCTTGAAAAAGAGGGCAAATTATATTTTTGCACAAACAACAAAAAGGATGTTTATGCTCAGCTTCAGAAAAATCCATATGTTGAAATTTCAACTTCAAGCCCAAAATTTGCATGGATAAGATTAGATGGGAAAGCTGTTTTTTCAAATGATATTGAAATTAAAAAAGAAATTATTGCAAACAGTAATCGTGTAAGATCACTTTATAAAACAGCTGAAAATCCAATTTTTGAAATTTTCTATTTAGAAAATGCAAAGGCTGTTATAGCTGATTTTTCAGGTAATCCTCCAAAAGAGTACATTCTCTAGAATATAATAAAGACCTTGATTGCGTAAGTACAATCAAGGTTTTTATAACTTAGAATTGTTTCTAGCATTATATTGTTTTCCCCATTCTACCATGGAATCAAGTACAGGTTTTAAGCTAAAGCCATCTTCAGTGAGAGAATATTCAACTTTTGGAGGTACTTGAGCATAAACTTTTCTATTAACAAGTCCATCTCTCTCCATACTTCTAAGTTGTTGAGTGAGAACCTTTTGACTAATGGAACCTATAGACTTTTTTAACTCACCAAAACGCTTAGTTCCAGTAATAAGTTCTCTCAGTACTAATACTTTCCATTTATCACCTATAAGCAAAAGAGTTGTTTCTACGGGACAGGCTGGTAATTCTTTTTTCATAAAGTTTTCACCTTCTATTCTAAACATTATTATAATATTGCAGCAGTAAATTGCAAGTTTAATTTTTTGTTAGAGTATAATAAAAGATAATTGGTATATACAACATGTCAACATAATGTTATAATAATATTATATTAAAGAATTACACAGCAAAATTTTTAAAAATATGAAGGAGGAAGAGTTTTGAAAAAGATATCAAAATCAGATCCGCTGCCACTTCATTATCAATTAAAAATAATACTATTAGAAATGATTGAAAATGAAGAATTAAAACCAGGGGATGCTATTCCTACTGAAAGAGAGTTATGTGAAATTCAAGGAGTCAGTAGAATGACTGTTAATAAAGCAATTATGTCCCTTGTAAATGAAGGTATATTATACAGAGAACAGGGAAAGGGTACCTTCGTTTCCACGCCTAAAGAGAAACAAGAATTAACAAAGCTTAAAGGATTTACAGAGGAAATGAAGGAAAAAGGACTAAAAACAGAGACTAAAATATTGCACTTTGAAAAAAAGATTGCTACAAAAAAAATTAAAACTGTACTAAAGTTGCCAGAAGGGGAAAATGAAGTTATAGAAGTCAAAAGGCTTAGAAGTATAGAAAATGATCCTATAGCTGTTGAAAATGTATGGCTTCCATATTATTTGTTTAAAGACATGACACAAGATATGATTGAAGGTAAATCTCTTTATTCTACTTTTAGAGATAAATATAAATTTAAACTTTATCGAGCCAAGCAAACTATTGAACCAATAATGCTCAACGAGTATGAATCTAAACTTTTAAATCAAAATGATAATTCATTGGCACTTATGTTTATAAGGGTTACTTATGATAAAAACAATGTGCCTTTAGAATATACAAGGGCAATAAATAGAAGTGATAAATATAAATATGAGGTAACGTTAATGTAAAACAAGAGAGGAGAATTAAATATGAAGGGAATAATTAATGGCAAAATACTTACAGAAGATAAAATATTAGAAAATAAAGTATTGCTATATGATAAAAAGATAATAAAAATAATTGATGCATCAGATTTTAAAACAGATGAAGTGGAAATTATAGATGCATCTAACAATTATGTTTCACCAGGATTTATAGACCTCCATATTCATGGGTCAGGTGGCAAGGATGCAATGGATGGAGATGTAAATGCATTAGAAACCATTAGCAAATATATTTGCAGAAATGGAGTTACAGCCTTTTTGCCGACTACTATGACTATGAGCAAAGATAAAATATATAAGGCATTGGATGCAATACGAAAAGCAAAAAATATGACTCTTAAAGGTGCAGATATTGTGGGTGCACACCTTGAGGGACCATTTATAAGTGAAAAGTATAAGGGAGCTCAAAAAAAAGATTATATTTTAAAGCCTGATTATGACTTTATTAAAGATTACAAGGATATTATAAAAATAATTACAATGGCACCAGAAGAAGATACGGATTTTAAATTTATAAAAGCTGTAAAGAAAAATACGGATATAGTTTTATCTATTGGTCATTCAAATGCAGATTATAATACAGCAGTGGAAGCCATTAAAAATGGAATGACTCATATAACGCATTTATTTAATGCAATGACTTCTCTTAATCATAGGAAACCTGGTGTTGTTGGAGCGGCGTTAAATAGTGATGCAGTTTGTGAACTTATATGCGATAAAATTCATATAAATCCAGCTGTATTTAACATAGTAACTAAAATTAAGGATACAGATAAAGTTGTACTTATAACAGATTGCATGAGAGCAGGTGGACTTAAAGATGGAGTTTCAGAACTTGGAGGGCAAAAAGTTATCGTAAAAGACAATTCTGCAAGACTTGAAGATGGAACATTAGCAGGAAGTATCTTGAATTTAAACAAGGCAATAAAAAATATATTTGAAAATACAAGTTTAAATTTAAATGAAGCAGTAAATATGGCCTCTTTAAATCCAGCAAGAGAGATAAAAATTGATAGGGAAAAAGGAAGCTTAAAAGAAGGTAAAGATGCTGATATAACTATATTTGATAAAAATTTTGAAGTAATTAAGACTATTGTTGGTGGAAATACTGTTTATAAATTTAATTAAGAAGGTGTTTTATATGAGAATAATTTATGTAGATGATTATGATGACATGAGTAAAAGGGCAGCTAGTATGCTTACAAGTCAAGTAATACTTAAACCTGATAGTGTACTTGGACTTGCAACAGGGAGCACGCCTATTGGCATGTACAAAAAAATTATAAAATTATATGAAAATGGAGCTGTAGATTTTTCAAAAGTTAAGAGCTTTAATTTAGATGAATATTATGGACTTTCTAGTGAAAATGAACAAAGTTATCACTATTATATGCTGAATAATTTATTTAAAAATATAAATATTAAAAGTGAAAACATTAATATTTTAGATGGAAAAACAGAAGATGTGGAAAAAGAATGCTTTAATTATGAAGAAAAGATAAAAAAAGCAGGAGGCATAGACATTCAAGTCCTTGGCATAGGAGTAAATGGACATATTGGTTTTAATGAACCAGATGTTGATTTTAAAGCTAAAACTCATCTAGTAAAATTAAATAAAAAAACAATAGAATCCAATTCAAGATTTTTTAGTTCTCCTTTAGAAGTTCCTAAATTTGCTCTTAGTATGGGCATAAAAACTATTATGCAGTCAAAATCAATTATACTTCTTGCAAGTGGGAGAGAAAAAGCAGATGCTGTTGAAAAGATGATAAATGGCAAAATATGTCCAGAGGTTCCGGCTTCTATTTTACAGCTTCATAATAATGTTAACATTATAGTAGATAAAGAAGCTGGAGAAAAATTGAATAAATAATAAGGGCCTAAAGGGCTGTTGCACTAAAAAAGTAGTATAACAGCCCTTTTTTATAGATGAAAACTAATAGAAAAGTAAGAAGTAATGGGTAATAGTGAATAGTTAAGAAGTATAATCTCATAGACCCCCTCATAAAGCTGGAATAATTAACTCAGTTAATTTAGAATTAATTTATAGCTTTGAGAGGAGGTTTTTTATGAATTTTATAAGAAAATATACAGAAGAAGAAAGAGTGAAAAT
>JAQUXS010000029.1 GCA_028692255.1 Clostridium sp. | reverse complement strand
AAAAATATAGCCCCATAAAAAATTCAATGAGGAGATAAAAAAATGTTATTTTTAAAATTTTTAATAGCAATATTGCCAATTAGTTGCCTCATAGTTACATTGAGTGGCTTAAAAATGCCAGCGCATAAAGCTACTGCAATTGCACTTGTTGTCACAATGGTTTTAGGTATTGTTTTCTGGAAACTGAATGCAGTTTATGCTGCTTCAGCTGTATTGGAGGGAACACTGAATGCCTTGTGGCCAATTTGTTTAGTTATTGTTGCAGCATTGTTTACCTATAATTTAACTTTACGAACAGGTGCAATGGAATCTATAAAAAAAATGCTAGCTGGAGTCTCTACTGATAAAAGAGTTTTAACATTAATTATTGGATGGGGATTTGGTACTTTCATGGAAGGAATGGCAGGTTTCGGAACAGCCGTTGCAATACCAGCATCAATACTAGCTGGTATTGGATTAAATCCATTTGCAGCAGTTATATCATGTTTGGTTGTTAATAGTACACCAACTGCATTTGGATCAGTGGGTATACCATTGGTAACACTTTCATCAGTAACTGGAATTGCAACTCATACATTGGCAACAAACACAGCAATGATTGAAGTGATACTTGCTTTTATTAGTCCATTTATTATGGTATGCATTGTAGGTGGTGGAATAAAAGCATTAAAGGGATCATTTACTATTACATTAATTGCTGCATTGTCATTTATAGTACCTTGGTATATTACAGCAATAGTAGTTGGAGCAGAATTGCCTAATATAGTGGGATCTATTTGTTGTATGGCATGTACAGTTATTGCAGCAAAAATCTTTAATAACGAACCTGAAGCTGAGTATTCCATTGGGACTGCGGATAATAAGGAAGAAACAATTTTATTAGTAACCAAAGAAGAAACATCCGCAGCAGTAAATCAGGATAAAGAAGTTATGTCATTTTGTAAAGCATTACAAGCATGGTGCCCATTTATTTTGATATTCATAATGTTACTGTTTACATCAACTTTATTTCCAGTAATTAATCGTTTGATTGCACCAATTAAAAGTGTTGTGGTTATATATGCCGGTAAAGGTGGAGGTAAGCTAGCTTTTAGTTGGATTAATACACCTGGTATTATGATTTTCATTGCTGCAATTATTGGAGGCCTTGTTCAAGGCGCAAAAATGTCAACGATGTTAGATGTATTGCTTGCTACATTGAAGTCAAACTGGAAAACAATTGTTACAATTTGCTGCGTTATGTCAGTAGCAAAGGTAATGGGTTATAGTGGAATGATTGCAGATATTGCAAGCTTTTTAGTTGTAGCTACAGGAAGAGCTTATCCGCTTATTTCTCCATTAATTGGAGCTATTGGAGGATTTGTTACAGGCTCAGGTACATCAACCTGTGTTTTATTCGGAGGATTACAAGCCAAAACAGCTCAAAATCTTGGACTTTCTACAGCATGGATAGCAGCAGCAAATGTTCTTGGAGGAGGTATAGGAAAGATGATTTGTCCTCAAAGTATTGCAATTGGTGCAAGTGCAATTAATAAATCTGGGTCAGAGAGCAAAATTTTAGGGAGCGTGTTTAAATATTTTTTATGTTATGTAGTTATAGCGGGTATTATATGTTTCTTAGGAACATTATTTATAAAATAAAAAAGTTACATTTAGAAGGGAAGGGTTATTATGTCTCAGTATAATCAGCTCACAGAAGAAATTATTTCAAAACTACAAGATGCAGCTCCAGGACATATTTTAACAGGAGACAACATCAATGCAGATTATTGTCACGACGAAATGCCTATCTATGGGAAAAAAGCTCCGCAGGTAGTATTAATGGCACACTCTACAGAGGAAGTCGCTGCAGTGGTAAAAATATGTAATGAAAATAAGGTTCCAGTAACTCCAAGAGGGTCAGGGACAGGACTTGTAGGAGGAGCAGTTCCACTTGTAGGAGGAGTTTTAATTGATATTACGAAGATGAATAAAATACTTTCTTATGATCTAGAAAATTTTGTTGTTCATATTCAACCAGGCGTTTTGTTAAAAGATCTTGCAGAGGATTGTGCAAAACAAGGATTATTATATGCTCCAGATCCTGGTGAAAAGTCTGCTTGCTTAGGTGGAAACGTTTCAACAAATGCTGGCGGAATGAGAGCCGTTAAGTATGGTGCAACACGTGATTATGTACGTGCAATGACAGTTGTTCTTCCAACAGGAGAAATTACTAACTTTGGAGCTACAGTATCAAAAACAAGTTCGGGATACAGCCTCTTGAATTTAATGATTGGTTCAGAAGGTACTCTTGGAATTATTACAGAACTTACTTTGAAGGTTATGCCAGCACCAAAGGCAGTTGCAAGTTTAATAATTCCTTTTGAAAATTTAGATGATTGTATTTCTACTGTTCCTAAATTTAAAATGGAACACATGAATCCAGAAGCATTGGAATTTATGGAAAGAGAAATTGTTTTATCTAGTGAAAGATATATTGGAAAGAGTGTGTTCCCACAAGTAGTTGATGGAGTAACTGCAAACGCTTATTTACTTGTTACTATAGATGCAAGTAATGAAGATGAATTGAATAAACTTATTGAACAAGCAAGTGAAATAGTATTAGAAGCAGGAGCTATTGATGTTCTTGTAGCTGATACACCTACAAAAATGAAAGATGCATGGGCTGCACGTTCTAGTTTCTTAGATGCAATTATGGCAGAAACAAAATTATTAGATGAATGTGATGTGGTAGTTCCAGTAAATAAAATTGCTTCTTATCTTGCCTTTGCAAATAAAACAGGTAAAGAGTGTGGAATAACTATTAAGAGCTTTGGACATGCAGGAGACGGAAATCTTCACATATACCAGTGCAGTAATGATTTAGAAGAATCAGAATTTAAAGCAAGAGTTGATAAATTCTTTAAGATTATTTATGAAGAAGCAACGAAATGCGGAGGTCTTGTTTCAGGAGAACATGGAATTGGCAGTGGAAAGATGAGATATTTAGCAGATAGCGTTGGAGATATAAATATGGAATTAATGAGAGGCATTAAAAAAGTGTTTGATCCCAATTCTATTATGAATCCAGGTAAAGTATGTTTCCCATTAGATGATGCTAAATAATAAAACAAAATTAAGACACATATATAACAAATAGGAAGGTAGGAGATTGATATGAATTTTAAACAAGATGAAAATCATAAACAATTACAAGAAATGTATCGTGATTTTGCAGAAAAAGAGGTAAAACCAATTGCAAAGGAAATTGATGAAAGCATGCGTTTCCCAAAAGAGAATGTAGAAAAGATGGCTCAAATGGGTTTGCTTGGAATTCCATTTCCGGAAGAATACGGTGGAGCTGGAATGGATACATTGAGTTATATACAATGTGTAGAAGAATTGTCTAAATGTTGTGCAACAACAGGTGTTATAGTCTCAGCACATACAAGTCTTTGTGCAACACCAATTTACACATTTGGTACACAGGAGCAAAAAGAAAAATATTTAAAACCACTTGCTTCAGGTGAAAAATTAGGTGCATTTGGATTAACAGAACCTTCTGCTGGAACTGATGCTTCTATGCAAAAGACAACAGCAGTACTAGAAGGAGACCATTATGTATTAAATGGCAGCAAGATTTTTATTACTAATTCAGGATATGCAGACACGTATGTTATTTTTGCTATGACAGATAAGAGTAAGGGAACAAAGGGCATTTCAGCATTTATTGTTGAGAAAGATTTTCCTGGTTTTTCTGTTGGAAGTCATGAATTAAAGATGGGAATAAGGGCATCTTCTACATGTGAATTATTCTTTGATAATTGCATAGTTCCAAAGGAAAATCTTTTGGGAGAAGAAGGTAAAGGATTTAAAATTGCAATGATAACTCTTGATGGAGGACGTGTTGGTATTGCTTCGCAAGCCCTTGGAATTGCAGAAGGTGCAATAGAGGAAACTGTTAAATATGTAAAAGAACGTGTTCAATTTGGAAGGTCTATTGCAAAATTCCAAAATACACAATTTGAACTTGCAAAGATGCAAGCAAATACAGAAGCTGCAAAGCTTTTAGTATATCAAGCTGCATGTGCAAAGGATGATCATGAAAGATATTCACATTTAGCTGCTATGGCAAAATTAATTTCATCTAGTAATGCCAGTGATGTAACAAGACGCTGCTTACAATTATTCGGTGGATATGGATATTCAAGTGATTATCCAATTGAAAGAATGATGCGTGATGCAAAAATAACAGAAATTTATGAAGGAACATCAGAAGTTCAAATGATGGTAATTTCCGGATGGATGGGTGTAAAATAATAGAGTTTAATAGGAATAAAAGGGCAATATATTAAATATTTAAAAGTACATGTGAAATTTCTTAAATTATTAAGAGTTTTATATGTACTTTTATTGACTCAGGAGATATTAATAGAAAAATGTGTATATTGTTAAAAAAGAGGAATACTAAACACGAGGTGATTTTTACATGAAAAGTGTATGGGATTCTGAGGTTAATTTTAAAAAAAGAGAAAGATTAAATCGTGATATAGAGTGCGATGTTCTTATAATAGGAGCTGGAATGGCTGGATTACTCACAGCCTATATGCTTACTAAAAGTGGGAGAGAAGTTGTGGTAATTGATGCTAAAAGTACTGCAAGTGGAGTCACTAAAAATACAACAGCCAAGATAACATGTCAGCATGGATTAATTTATAATAGTATAGCTAAGGAATTTGGAGAAGAGGGAGCAAGGCAATATGCTAAAGCCAATGAACTTGCAATAGAAAAATATAAAGAAATAATTGATAAGGAAAATATAAAGTGCGATTTTGAACGTAAGGATGCATATCTGTATTCTTTAGATGATATTCAAAGTCTTAAAGATGAATATAGTGCAGCAAAGAAATTGGGAATTGATGCAGAGCTAGTGGATCAAATAAATCTTCCATTTAAAGTTAAAGGGGCATTGAAATTTAATAATCAGGCTCAGTTTAATCCACTTAAATTTTTAAAACCAATTTCAGAAAAATTGACTATTTATGAGAATACTACAGCACTTGATGTTACCGAAGAAAATTGTGTAGTTACAAAGGAAGATATTAAAATTAAAGCAAATAAAATAATAGTAGCAACACATTATCCTTTTTTAAACACTCCAGGTTATTATTTTATGAGAATGCATCAAGAAAGATCATACGTTTTAGCTTTAGAAAATGCTCAAGATGTAAAGGGAATGTATCTAGGCATTGATAAAAATACATATTCATTTAGAAATTACAAAAATCTATTGTTATTAGGTGGCTCATCCCAAAGAACAGGCGAAAATGAAGCAGGGGGAGCTTATGATAAGTTAAGAAAATTAGCAAAAGAATTTTACCTTAATTCAATAGAAAAGTATCATTGGTCAGCACAAGATTGTATGACATTGGATAATATACCTTACATAGGCCACTACTCATCAAAAACCCCTAATATTTATGTTGAAACAGGGTTTAAAAAATGGGGAATGACAACTTCAATGGTAGCTGCAATGATAATAAGTGATATGATTCTCGAAAAGGACAATGATTTTGCACAGATATTTTCACCTAGAAGGTTTGACATGTCAGCAGCGATGAAAAATGCTGCTAATAATCTTGTAATAACTGCCAAGAATTTCATTGCACAGAGGATAGATATTCCAAAGGAAAGTGTTAAAAGTATCGAAAATGGCCATGGTGGTATTGTAGAATATAACGGTGAAAAGACCGGAGTCTATAAGGATAAGCATGGAAAAGTATATACAGTATCAACAAAATGCGCTCATTTAGGATGCGAACTTCATTGGAATCCTGACGAATTAACCTGGGACTGTCCTTGTCACGGCTCGCGATATGATTATAAGGGTAACTGGATAGAAAGCCCTACAAATAAGTCCCTTAACGAAATATAAATGAAAGGATTGATTTTATGGGAATAATATCCATTATTTTAATTATAATAGGGTTGTGCTTATTTGAAGTGGTTTCAAGTATCGATAATGCTGTAATAAATGCTGAGGTTTTATCAACTATGTCTAAAAAAGCAAGAAAATGGTTTTTGATATATGGGATATTATTTGCAGTGTTTATAGTAAGAGGTCTATTGCCTTGGGGGATTGTATGGGCTACAAATCAATCTCTAGGACCTATTGGGGCATTAACGGCAACTTTTTCTAATGACCCACATGTAATAGAATCTATAGAATATTCCACACCTATACTTATGCTTGGAGGTGGAGTTTTTCTTGTATTCTTGTTTTTGCATTGGTTGTTTATTGAAGATAAACATTTAGGGCTTGCAGGCGAGAAGTTTTTCTTAGAAAAGGGTACTTGGTTTTATGCTGTTGTTTCAGTTATTTTAGTTGGTATTGAAGCATTAGCTTTAAAGTATAATCCAGTGCTTGGGTTATCTGCTGTAATTGGATCATCTGCATTTTTTATAACTGACGGATTCAAAAAAAATGCAGAAGAAAACGAGAAAAAATTACTTAATAATACAGGTGAAATGTCGGATATAAGTAAAATACTATACTTAGAGATAATAGATACTACATTTTCTATTGATGGAGTTTTGGGGGCATTTGCATTTACAATGTCAATACCTTTAATTATATTAGGCAATGGACTTGGAGCTTTTGTTGTTAGAAAGATTACAATGGGAAGTATAGAAAAAATAAAAAAATATGTTTATCTTAAAAATGGAGCTATGTATTCAGTTCTGTGTCTTGGAATTGTTATGATTCTTGAAGGATTTTATGTAAAGCTACCGGAGTATATTTCACCGTTATTCACAATTTTAATAATAATATTTTTCTTCATTAAGTCAAAAAACTACGCAGAAAAAAATTAAATTCTATGTAAAATTTTTTTATTAAATATTGACAAGTTAATTTAAAAGTTATATATTAAAGCTAAGAAAACGTTTTTCTTAGGAGGATTCATGTGCAATAAAAGAGTAACATTAAAAGATATATCTAAAAAATTAAATGTTTCATTAAGTACAGTTCATAAGGCTTTATATGGGAAAAAAGGGGTAAGTGAGAATACTCGTAAGAAAGTACTAAAAACTGCAGATGAAATGAACTTTAAAATTAATATCATTGCATCTACTTTAAAAAGAAAGACTATGAAAATAGCAGTTGTACTGCCAGAAGCGTCAGGTGAGGAACGTTATTTTTATAAAGACATATGGAATGGAGTAAATGGTGCAAGGGAATCATTAAAAGATTTTAATGTGGAAATAATAAAAATAACATTTAAGGGAACAAATTATAAAATTCAAAGACAAGTTCTTGAAGATGTTTATAATAAATATTCTACTTCTATTAGTGGTTTGCTTACAGTACCTTGGAATTTGTCAAAATTAAACTGTGTAATCGATAAATTTGCTGATGCGGGTATTCCTGTTGTTACAGTAAACGCTGATGCACCAGAAAGTAAAAGGATTGCATGTATATCTCCGCCATCAAAAAAAATAGGAATGATTTCTGGCGAACTTATGAGTAAAATGATAGAGTCAAACGGTAAAGTTATTATTATAAGTGGCAATAAGGAAACAACTATCCACACTAAAATTGTTGAGGGATTTGTAGAAACAATGTCAAAAGAACTACCAGCAATTGATATAATACAAATTATTGATAGTGATTCTAACAATGCTTATAAAACTTTAAAAGATTTTCTACTGAAATTTCCTGACATAAGAGGAATATATTCAAATAATTCAAGAGGTACACTACTTATAGGAAAGTTAGTAACTGAATTGAATTTAAAAAGAAAGCTTAAAGTTATTGGTACCGATATTTTTGATGAATCTATAAAGTTTTTAAAAGAGGATATACTTCAGGCAGTAATATATCAAAATCCGTATATGCAGGCTTATGAAGGAATAAAATTTCTTTTTAATTATATAATTAAAAAAGAAATTACGATTTCTAATGGATATAATCAAATATCAATTGTATTAAAAAATAATTTAGAATTTTATACAAAAAAATAATTTTTTGATTTTAAAAATAAGAAAAGATTAAAGCTTATGTAAACGTTTAATTTTTTTTTAGATATAGAGAAAACGTTTCTCTAATTGATAATAGCAAAAAATATATTTAAAATGGAAGGGATGTATTAATATGAATAATAAGAAGGACAAAGCTGATTTATCTTATATTATACTTGTAACTGTAATTGCTGCGATTGGTGGAACTTTATTTGGATATGATCAAGGAGTTATTTCTGGAGCATTAAACTTTTTTAGCGTGCATTTTCATTTAAATCAAACAACTGTTGGATTTGTTTCTGGAGTTTTAGCATTAGGAGCAATGGCAGGGTGCCTCATAGCTGGTTTTTTAAGTGATCGTTTAGGTAGGAAAAAGGTTATGCTTTTTGCTGGAGTTTTATTTTCTTTATCAAGTCTTATTTTAGCAATATCTCAATCAGTAGAGATTTTAATACTAGGACGTATTTTATCTGGAATAGCCATTGGAATGGCATCAACTATTGTTCCTCTATACATTTCAGAAGTAGCACCTGCCAAAATTCGTGGAACACTTGTTAGTGCAAATCAGTTAGCTTTTGCGATTGGAATGACTACGGTATATATAGTTAATGCTATTATTGCTAATACCCATAGTACTGAATGGAATATTGTATTAGGTTGGCGTTTTATGTTTGGATCAGGAATGATTCCTGCAATGATTTTTTTCTTTTTGTCTTTTGTAATTCCAGAGAGTCCAAGGTTTTTGGCCAAAATTGGGAAAAATGATGAAGCTGAAGCTGTCTTAATTAGACTTAACGGACCTGAAATTGCAAAGGAAGAAAGCTTACAGATACAAAATAGTATAAATTCGGAAGGAAAAGGATTAATTTCTGAACTATTTGCTCCGGGAGTACGATTTGCGCTCTTAATAGCTATAATGGCAGCTGTTTTTCAGCAATTAACAGGAACAATTGCAGTTGGATATTATGCTCCTACTATTTTTAAAATGACAGGTGTAGGTACTAATGCATCGCTAATTGAAACTATTGGAATTGGAGTAATTAAAATAATTTTTGTAGCTATTTTTATGCTATATATTGATAAACTTGGAAGAAAAAAATTATTAAAGAATGGTGCTTTTTCAATGGTTATTGCACTGCTTGCACTTAGCATTCTCTTTAGTCTTGGAAAATTTAATAATATCATAGATATATTGATTTTAATAGGTGTTTTAGCACATACTGCTTCTTATGAATTGTCATGGGGTGGTGGAGCATGGGTAATTGTTTCTGAAGTATTTCCAACTAGTATAAGGGGCAGAGCATTATCCTTTTCATCAATGGCAATGTTTTTAACTTCATATTTTGTAACACAATTTTTCCCAATAATGCTTGCTAAAATTGGGGCACCTATAACTTTTGGTATTTTTGCAGTATTTTGCATACTAATGGGAATCTTTGCCGATAAAATGCTCCCAGAAACTGCAGGAAAGTCCCTAGAATAAATACAAGATTATTTTAAAAAAATTGCACATTAATTTTTAGAAAGGACAGATAAAAGTTGATAAACTCAAATATATTTGAGAATGCCATAATAAATTGTTTTGGTGATTCTACTACATGGGGAGATAATGGAATTGGAACAGGTGGAAATGAAATTTCTTGGACTACTCAAATCCAAAACTTTTTAAAGTTTAAGGCTGTACGTAATTACGGAATAAAAGGTTCAAGAATAGCTATAACTTCTGATAGAGATGACAGTTTTGTCGAACGCTATAAAACAATGGATAACAATGCTGATATTATTACATTTCTCGGTGGAGTTAATGATTTTCAACATGATGTACCATTGGGTGATTTAAAATCTTTTAATTCACAATGTTTTTATGGTGCTTTAAATACTATTATTTCTGGATTATTTGAAAAGTATCCAGACAAGATAATAATTTTTATGACACCTATGAAGAATAATTTTGTACATCCAGTTAAAAAATATCCTAATTCATATACATTCAATAAAGTGAATTTAAAACAGATTGATTATGTAATAGCTATGAAAGAAGTATGCGATTATTATAGTATCCCGGTATTAGATTTATATAGAGAAAGTGGAATTTCACCATTTAATGAAAGGCAAGCTAGACTTTATATGCCGGATAAATTGCATTATAGTGAAGCTGGTTATCTAAGGTTAGCTAAAAAAATTGCTGGGTACTTAAGTGCTATACAATTATAATATTTTTACAATTAAAATACTGGTTTTACTAAAGCTACTAGTGTAAAGTATACAGCTTTAGTAGCCAGATTTTTTATTTTAAAAACTACAAATAAAATTAGCAAAAGAATGATAAAATTTATGGTAAAAATAAACTATAATATAAACAAGATTATAGGAGATAAATTTTATTAAACAAGTAGGGGGATGAATATGAAGGTACTTGTGTTAGGTGGTACAAGATTTTTTGGAGTACATATGGTGGAAAATTTAATTAAAAAAGGTCACCAAGTGACAATTGCTACTAGAGGAAATAAAAAGGATAACTTTGGAGCAAAAGTTAAGCGGATAATTGTAGACCATACTGATTTTGAAAATATGCTTTAGAGGCAATTGAGTGTAAGCGATACGTAATGGTATCATCTACTTCGGTTTATGATTTACATATGAACACAAAAGAAGAGGATTATAATCCATATAATAAGGAATTAGTTTGGTGTAACAGAGATGATTTTTCATATAATGAAGTTAAAAGACTTGCTGAATGTGCGCTAGTTAGAAAATTTTCATGCCAAAGCTCAGTTTCAGTTAGATTTCCATTTGTTATAGGAAAAGATGATTATACAAATAGATTGCTATTTTACGTAGAACATATAGTTAAACAAATTCCAATGTTCATAGATAATGTGGATGAGCAGCTGGGCTTCATAAGTTCTGAGGATGCTGGAAGGTTTTTAGCATTTTTAGCAGAGAATAATTATAGTGGATCAATTAATGGAAGCAGCAACGGTACTATTTCATTAAATGAGATTATTAGTTACGTAGAAAACAAAACCAATAGCAGGGCAGTTATTGGTTTAAATGGTGATACAGCACCATTAAATGGTGCTGGGTCGTATAGCATAAATACTGACAGTGCAAAAAAATTAGGCTTTGAATTTTCTAATTTAAAGGACTGGATTTATGATCTAATTGATTATTACATTGAGTTAAGCAAGGTTTATTGTAATTAACGGTTTTTATCAAATAGCAGCTTCCATTAATAGATTTAACTTCTTTTTTAATTTTTGCTGTAAATAACCCAACTTCTTTTGGATCTAAGAAGTTATTTAAATTTCCATATACCCCTGCAATTGAAAGAGATGTAATTGAAAATACATCTCTATTTCCACGTCTATCTGTTGCTTCAATATACTTGTTATGTTTATCCTTCTCATTAAAAAAGTTTAAAATTTCTATGTCAAATTTTTTTATTATATCTTTGCACAATTTTTCACATTTTTCAATTGAGTTTTCTATTATACCAACAAAATCATCGCCGCCGACATGTCCAATAAATCCATTGTAGGGAAAACGTGATTTTATTTCAGAGTGTATTAATTGAGCTGTATATTTAAGAACTCTGTCACCATTTTCAAATCCGTAAGTATCGTTATAAATCTTAAAATTATCCAAATCAAAATAAAGGATACAGCACGTATTATTAGTTTCAATTACATTTTTTATGTTGCTTTGTATAACTACGTTACCTGGTAATTCCGTAAGTGGATTGAGTTGTTTTGCATAATTGTACTCTAGGGTAGTAGTATAATTAAGCAAGGATTTTATAGAAACAATACCAAAGTACTTGCTGTTATTAGTTATAATAACATAGTCATACATATTTTCTGCTTTTCTAGCCATAGCCATCTTTGAAACTTCAGTAACTGGAGTATAATAATCTACTATTAAAGGGCTATTGTCCATAACCAATGAAATAGGACGTTTTGTAAAAACAGCTACGCCATATTGTGTAGCAAGAGCTGAATCTAGATAATGTTTCATAATAAGTCCTACAGGAATGCCATTATTATTTACTATGCAGGCTCCTGTGATATTATTGGAATCAAAATAATTTCTAATCTCTTTACAGTGAGTTTTAGGGGTAAAGGACTTATCTTGGCTTACAATTTCACCTATATTATTGTACTGATAGTTATAAGAAACATTATTATTTAGTTTATTAAATTGCTTAATCAAAGACTTAACGGAATTTGGTATATCTAAAAAGGTTCCTGCTGGACGCCCTAAAAAGAAACCTTGACCCGCATATACACCTAAGTTTATTAATGTTTCCAGCTCTTCTTCAGTTTCTATGCCTTCAGCTATAAGCTTCATATTTGTTGCTTCTGAAAGCTTAACAAAACACTCTATTAGAGATTGTTTAAAGGGATCATCATTAATACCTCTAATTAAATCTATATCGATTTTTATAAAATGAGGTTTCGTTTCGTTAAGCATTTTAAGCCCTGAATACCCGGAACCAGTATCATCAATTGCAATTTTATATCCTTGATTCACATAATTGTTTATGGCCTGCTTAAAGCCTTTATAATCTTCTATACAAGTCTTCTCAGTGATTTCGAATATTATACAATCAGGTGACATGTTATTTTCAGTAAGAAATTCTTTTGTAAATCCTTTCCTGAATTTTTCGTCTTTAAAGATATGAGGATCTACATTTATAAAAAGATACTTATTCTTTT
The DNA here is from genome assembly GCA_028692255.1 of Clostridium sp. GTDB lineage: Bacteria > Bacillota > Clostridia > Clostridiales > Clostridiaceae > Clostridium_I. Next base: position 17,644 of record JAQUXS010000029.1, on the reverse strand, counting down.
CAATATTAGCTGCTTTTTCAATAGCTTTAATTCTACATAATTGTTCCAATTCCCAGGTCTTATTGTAATTTCTTGCAGCTTTAAATAATTTCTCCGGGCTTTGTAGTGGTGAATTTATGGGACCTCTGCTTAAAGCTTCATAACCTATAATATTACCATCTAAAAGTGAAACTATAGGTTGATAGACTGTAGAAATGTCTTTGTTTTTAATTATACTATTCAATCCTTTCACCTCATTATAATTTGAAACTTTAATTAGTGAATTCGTCATATTGTAATCTCCTTATATATCTTCTAGAAAGTTATTGTAGTAGCAGTTTGAATATAAAAAATAAATATATGAATTTTGCTAATATAAGCATTATATCAATTTATTTAATTTTACAGGGAAAAAGTAAATTATGGATAATGTAATTGTTAAGTTAATGTTAAAAGGAAATAGCATTAGAAAAAATATTTACAAAATAATAAAATATATGTTGCGTTTATATTAACAATGTGGTATAAACTAGTTAATAAGTAATTAAATGGATAAAAATTAACTAAGCAGGGGGTGAAGAGATGATAAAAAATAAGCTAATTGCCATTTTAGGTGTATTTTTTATATTATTTGCTACTGGTTGTGATAGCAGCTTTTTACATAAAAATAAAATCAGCAATAATGTTGATGCTATAGATAAATTTTTAGATAATGAGAAATTTCATTTCTCTAAAGATATAAATAAAAAAATTATATATGTAGTTTTTTCAAAATCTAATGAGAATACAATAAATGAATATTCAATTACTAATAACTATGTTTTAAATATTACAGGCAAGCCAAATGAAGAATTGGTAATATCTCTTCCAGCAAATAATACTGTTGCTTACACGTGGAATATAAAAAGTAATATAAACAATTCAATTTTGTTATTGCAAAAAAAATCAAAAATGAAACCTATTAATATACCAAGTAATAAAATTGGTTTAGATTACACTAGAGAAAATTTTTACTTCAAATTGATAAAAGAAGGAAATCAAACTATAAAGTTAAAATATGAACATATAAATTCACCTAGAGCAGAAAATTTTACAATAACAATAAATTTAAGTATAAAGAAATAATTTTAAGTGTATTTTATTTCTTTATACTAAAGTTTTTGTTAAATATATAAAATATAAATGGAGGTGCCTTCATGAAAAAAGGAAGACGTATTTTAGCACTTTTTCTGTTTGCTTTATTTCTTTCTGTAGTTTCTTTTGTCCAGCCAGTAAAAGCACAAACTCTAAGTAATTCTTGCAACAAAGTCAATCTACTAACAACGCAAGTACCAAGTGATGTTACTAATTTTACATTAAAACATTTTAAAGAAGAGCTTTCAGTTATTGAAAAGAATTCTGATAAATATGGATTTAATTCAAATGAAGTACCTAATTTTAAATTAGGTGAAGCTTTCAATATTTATTTTTATGAAAAAAATAAATTAGTAACAAGCAATTATTACTGCTACCCTGTACTTTATAATAATGTAGTGAAAGGTATATTTTCTATTTCTAAAAATTTAGATGGTAAATATACAGGTGCTTTAAGTAGATCATTTGCAGATAAATTACAGCAGCTCTCTACAAATAACAACTATAGTTTCAGAATTGTAAGCATAAATGGAGACTTATTTGCAATTAATTCAAATAAAGCTATATTAATTCATAAAAATGAAGACAAGGTATTAAAATCAAGTGGAATTATAACTAGTAGTGAAATTAATGCAATAAATAAAGGAATAACGAACAATAATACTAGAGAAAGCAGTGTATATGCAAATTCGGAGAACTCCATAAGTCAATCATATGAATTATCAGAAGATGATGTAACTGATTCTAATTCATTAAATGTTCCAATAGTTTTGCAGGGACAGCATCCATGGTGCTGGGCTGCAACATGTGCTTCTATAATAAATTACTTAAAAGGGACTAGCCTAAAGGCTACAAATGTAGTTAAATATATATACGGATCAGTTGTAGATGAAGGAGGAAGCGAGGCACAAATTTGTAAATCATATAGTCACTGGGGCGTTTCATCCAAGGTGCAAAATGGCACATTATCATATAGTACTTTTAAAAACTATATAGATAATAAAGAACCAGTAAATGGTATTTTCCAATATGAAGATGATAACGGTGAAGTAGAAGGCCATAGTATGAGTATGATAGGATATGAAACTCTTGATACAGGTGACGAATACTATGAAATAATAGATCCTAATGAAGATTACTACATTGCCTTAACAGCTACTGATTCAGGGGATGATGTTGCATACTATTTAAATGGAGATCCATTTACTTGGGTTGATAGTATAGTTGCTCATTAAGAGAAAATAAGTAATATATGTAATGGATATGCTTACTATTATGTTTATTCACAGCTAATTAAATTAATTTAATGAAGGGTGGAATTTACTTGGATTTGTAATCAAGAGAATTCCACCCTTTAATATTATCTGGTTATACCAAATATTAAACCTGATATAAAAGGTATTAGCCAAATTATCCATACAAAAATACTAAGTTTATTAAAATTTGCTTTAGCATGTTTATCATTTTTTACTAAAACAATTGTAGCCCATAAAGTGTGGAAAAGCATTAAAACAATTGCTAGTAAGCCAGTTATTCCATGAAAACTAAACTGAAATTTATCATGAGCAAGTCTACCCATAAGTGATGTTCCTACAGTATCAAATGTTAAACCAATCCAAAAAATTATTACATGCCAAAGTTTTAGCTCTTTTTGTATTTTTTCGCTCCATACGCCAATGCTGTAGAATACAAGTGCTAAATTTATAGAAACAATTGCATAAATTAACATATCCCTACCTCCTTATATTTTATTAGGTAAGCTTTTTATAACATATTTAGCCGCACTAATCAATAGTCATTATTAACAAATTATTAATAAAATCAAACGATTTCAATTTTGCATTTTATTTTGAAATTAGGATATTATAAGAATAAGAAGATTTATAGGAGATGAATGTATGAAAAAACTTCTAAAAAAAATATTTAGTTTAAAAAGCCTAAAAAATAGTGTTATGCTATTAGGATGGTTTTCAGATCCAGAACTTATAAGAGAGGCTTCTTTAAATTCAAATAATTTTAAATGTGATGATATTTATAACTATACTAAAGAAAAAGAAAATAAAGCTGCATAAATTTTCATAAAGATATATTAAAAAGAAGACTTCGGTGATAAACTGAAATCTTCTTTTTTGCAGCATTATATTAAACTAAATTATCAATATTACCGGATTGAATGTTTTTATATATGAAATATATTTGAAATTGAGTTTATAACAAAGTATACGCCTAGGACTCTTAAAGGAAGTCTTGGAAGAGTGCCATCTTTTTTAAATATAAACCTAGCCATCTTTCCTATAAAAATATTTAAAAATATTCCTGCAATTAACATTATTACATATAAAATAGTTGTTGTATTCATTTAAAATTCCTCCTAAAAAGTTTCACTTTTAATTTTAATATTTAATAAAATGTAAGATATTGTGATTCCTAAAATTCCACAAGTTAAAAGAATAATTACTGAATTTAGCTGAGAATTAATAGGTGAATTGTTGAAGGTAATATCTGAAATTGAATTTATTGCCCAGGACTCAGGTGTGAATTTGGAAAGTGTTACAATAGCTTTAGAACCAACTTGGTCAATTGGGAAAAAGGAGCCACCAAGCATTCCTGTTAAGGCCATTAGTACTGATCCAAGTATTGTGAAGGTCTGCTGCTTTTTTATAAATGGAACAAATATCATTACAATGCCAGTTAAAGCAAATGTGTAAACTGCAAATATGACACCTTCTCCAATTAGGTTTTGCGCAAAAGTAATGTTAAAGGCATACTTTCCTATTACTAAAGCTAAAGTCAGTACAATCAAACTAAATATATAAGTTGATACTATTTTTGACAGTAAGTATTTGTAGTAGTTAATTGGAGTTCCTAATATCCTGTTAAAGGTATTATTTTCTTTTTCTTCAACTAATGTTCTAAAGCCTTGAATTACAACAAACCAAAGGAACATTATTAAGAATCCCACTAGAGATTTAGTTGTTGAATCTTGATTTTTAATAGGTGTTTTATCAGTTATAGAAATATTGTTTTTTGTCTTTAATTTTTTGAGTAAATCCTTTGATGTAGAAGCATTTGAGACATTTAGAACACTGGAAATGTCTTTTGAATCGGAAGCTATTTTTTTAAGTGTGTTTGCTTCACCAATTACAACTTCTTGAAGTACAGAGCCTTCCTGATTTTCGTAGTTTTCTACCATTTTTAAATTTAATTTTTTATTATCACTTAAATTAGCACCAAAGTTTTTATTTATTATGAAGCCAGCTGAAATGGAATTGTCTTCAACTTGTTTATTTATCTGAGCTTCGCTTAAGTTTACTAGATTTATATCATCATGATCTTTTATTAAGTTTATTAGTTCTTTAGAGTAAGTGCTTTTATCTAAATCAGCTACATATAAGTTTGTTTTATTACTTGAATTTGCATATGAGAGGAAGTAAGTTAGCATAAGAGGTAGTGCTATAACAGCAAAAACAGCAACTCTATTGTTAAACAGCAGTTTTAATTGATTCTTTATCATTGTTAGAATTTGCATTTTTATGACCTCCTTTATTGGTAGATGATTTATCTTTATATAGGTATAGTGAAATTATGATAAACATTAATCCTAATCCTAAAAGTTCTATAAGATCTAAATATATATCTGAAAAACTGCCTCCCTGGCATACTTTTAAATAGGAATTTATTGCTTTGCCATTAGGAACTAGCTGCTGAATTTTTTGTAAGGTAGTTGGAAAGCTGTATTTGTTTAATAAACTTCCGCCTAAAAGACTTAATCCCCAGAGAATAACACTTGCAAAGCTTGATATGGACATTTGATCTTTAGCAGCTGTACCTGCACAAAAGACTATAGAGCCTACAGTAAATCCATAGCAAAGGGTTACTGCCAGCATGTATAGGAGGTTCCCAAAATTCACACCAAAGGCTATATGACTTATAAGCAATACTATGGACATTTGTACTACAATAGCTAAAACCATTCCAAAAATTTTCCCTAGTGCGTATTGAAGATCAAGGGTAGGGGTTGTTTTTATTCTAAATTGAGTATTGTTTAGCTTGTCATCCACTATACTGTGAGCAAGTTCGAAGGAGGTTAGTATTGAGAACATCACAGTTATAGCTATAGTTTCATAGGTCATGATATTAATAGGTTTAAACTTATTATTAGTCGAAACTTTAGTGAAATCATCTGAACTAACAGCTGCGCTTTGAATTTTATTAATGAGAACTCCTAAATTTGGGTTTCTTGGAGAAGCATTTGATAAAATTTCACTTTCTTCAATTCTAATAGTTCTCATATTTTGATTAAAACTATCTAAAATGTCTTTTATAATCATTTTATCTGTTTGTTTACTATTATCAGCTATGAAGGAAATGGTAGATTTTGTACCGGTTAAATATGATTTTGTAAAGTCTTTTGGAACATATATAAACACTGCTATTTTCTTATCTCTAACCATTTTTTGCCCTTCAACATAGCTGCTTACTTTTTTTAAGGTAAAATATGATTTGGCATCCTTGGAACTTAAAACATCATTTTTAAGGGTATCTCCAATGGAGAGTTTTTGAGCGCCTTGAGTTATTGCAGAATCATTACTGTAAAATCCAACCTGAAATTTTGAAACAGGTTTACTGGAATCTGAATTTGAAAATGCGGTCCCTAAAATAAGGATTAAAGCTGCTGGAAACAGTATTAATTTTAAGTAAAATACTTTAGTTTTTGAAAGTAGTTTTAAATCCAGTGAAATTAATTTTAATAATCTATTCAAAATAAGTTCCCCTTTCTATTCTCTTAAGGATTTTCCTGTTAGTTGAAGGAATATACTTTCTAAGTTTACTTCTTCATATTTAAAACTTGTAAGTTTAATGCCTAAGGCCCTAACACTATCTATAATATCCATGGCATTTGATTCTTTAGGCAGTACTAACATTTTTATTTGGTTTTTATTAGTGAGAACCTTCTTAACGCCTTTAATTTCTTTTATTGCTGATATTGCAGTATCACTTGCTTTACTGTAATTTAAAGTTAAGGTATCACAAGCTTTTAGATTTTCTTTAAGTTCTTCCTTTGTACCTGAAGCTATTAACTTTCCATGATCTACTATTGCAACTCTCTTACAGAGAAATTCAACCTCTTCCATGTAGTGACTTGTATAAATTACAGTCATTCCTTTTTTCTCATTAAGTCTTTTTATTGTTTCAAGTATATGGTTTCTTGATTGAGGGTCTATACCAACTGTAGGCTCATCAAGTATTAGTAATTTAGGGCTATTCATAAGTGCAACTCCTATATTAACTCTTCTTTTCATACCTCCTGAAAATTCACTAACTGGTTGATTTTTTTTGTCACTTAATTCAATTATTTCAAGAACCTCAGCAGTTCTTTTCTTTAACTGTGAACTTGAAAGTCCGTAAAGGCTTCCAAAGAATTCTAAGTTATCTTTTGCACTTAAGGAGTCATATAAAGCTATATCTTGAGGAACTATACCCATTATTTTTTTTGCTTTTATTGGATTTTTACTAAGAGATATATTATCAACATTTACTTCTCCACTAGTAGGATTCTTAACAGTGCTTATCATTGATACTATTGTAGATTTTCCAGCACCATTTGGTCCAAGCAATCCAAAAACTTCACCATCTTCTACCTTTAAACTTATATTGTTAACTACAGTGTAATCTCCGTATGTTTTTGTAAGATTAATTAATTCAAGCATATTACCGCCTCCTTGGTTTCTATGTTTTTATTGTACTTTTAAAATAGCGGATTTAATATTCACCAAAGTAATGACTTTGAATAGTACTTTGGATAGTACTTTATGTATTACTTTAGTAATATAGAGAAGAAACATATATGATGGTATAATTTATGAAGTGATAATTATTCTAAAGGAAAAAGAGGTGCTGCGCTGCATGATAGACTTTTTGTCTGAGAAAGGTAGATTACTAGTACTAAGAGTTATGAGAATTGGAGCATTATTATTGATATTTTATAGTTCATTTAATCAATTCCGTAATAATATAGATATGATGGCAATTTTGTCTGTTTTAATCATAATTTTGTTAGGTAATGATTTTGTACGAGAAAAGTTTTTTAAGAAAGATAGAACTATTTGGTATCATCTGTCATTTATCTTAAGCTGTTTTATAAATGCATATTTTTCTTACAATGTTATGTGTGAAGGAACTTTGGTATACGATATTGTTTTGATAGTGGATTTACTTATATTTGATGATGAAATTCCAGCTTTTCTTTTAGTTATTAATTTTATAGCTTATTGTATTCCCTGCAAAATTAATACCAATCCAGAATTTAAGCTTACTCTAGATAGAATATTTTTAAATTATTTAAGTATGTTTATAGTAGTTTATATAATGAGAGGCTTTTTTATTGAAAAGGTTAGAGCAAGTAAATTAAATGACAAACTTATAAATGCAAATTTAAAGTTGAAGGAGTATTCAGACAGAATAGAAGAGTTGACAGTTTCAAAGGAAAGGACAAGAATAGCACAGGAACTTCACGATTCAATTGGACATTCCCTTGTAGCGTTAAGCATGAATTTAGAGTATGCTGAAAATATAGTAGATTTAAAACCAGAAAAAGCAAAAGAGGCTATAAACAAAGCACATTTTATGTCAAGAGACTGCCTAACTAAGCTTAGAGAGGCGGTAAGTGTGCTAAAGGAAGACAGTTCAATAAAAAGTCTTCGCAGTGCGATTAACAAACTTTTTGAAAATTTTCACAGCACAGAATATAAATTTAACATTATGATGGATGATGAGATTGAAAAGGAATCACAAAATATAAAAAGCTGTATTTATAAAACGGTAATGGAAGGAATAACAAATGGAATCAAGCATGGAAATGCAGAAGTGTTTGATATTGAAATAGTTAAGTGCTCTGGTAATATTTCATTTAAGATTAGCAATGACGGGTTAGGTTGCAGTGATATTAAAAAATCTAATGGAATTCTTGGTATAGAGAGAAGAATAGCTGATCTTGGTGGTAGAGTTAAAATTTATTCTAAAAATAAAACTGGATTTGTAATTGATGCTAGTTTACCTTGCAGGGGGAAGAAATTATGATAAAGGTTGTAATAGTTGACGATCAAGAAATAGTAAGAGAAGGGCTTAAAATGATACTTAGCCTTCACGAAGAGGTAGAAATTATAGGAGAAGCTTCAAATGGAGAGGAACTTTTAAAGCTAATGGAAATTAAAATTCCAGAGGTTGTATTAATGGATATAAGAATGCCTGTTATGAATGGTATTGAGGCAACGAAAATTATGAAAAATAGATATCCTAATGTAAAAATTATAATATTAACTACTTTCAATGAGGATGAATATATATTTGAAGGACTTAAAAATGGAGCAGATGGATATATACTTAAAGATTCAGACTCAAAGGAAATAATGTCAGCAATTAAAAGTGCCATTTCTGGGGAAGTTATGTTAAATCCTAAGGTAACAGTGAGGGTTATAAATGCATTAAATTCTTTAAACAGTGGAAATAAATCAGAAAAGAATAAACTTATAGAGAGTCTTACCCCAAGGGAACGCGAGGTTGCAAAACATGTTTTTAATGGTGAGAATAATAAAGATATTGCAAATAAATTATTTGTTACAGAAGGCACGGTTAAAAATTACGTGTCAAAGATATTTGAAAAACTTGAGGTTAACAGTCGAGCAGAGCTTATTGTAATGCTTCGAGGGACAAATTTATAATTAGAAAAGGAATTGTTAGAAAATCATGAAAGATTATCATTATCAAGAAATGCCTGATAAGAATTTTGGTGTTGATGTAAGGTTAGCAAGAGGTTTTAAAACTGGAAATAAAATTGATGAACATTGGCATGAAGACCTTCAAATTCTTTATTTTACAAGTGGAAAAGGTCTTTTGAGGTGCAATAAAGAATGTTTTACTGTAAATGAGGGAGATATTGTTAATATAAATAGTAGAGAAATGCATTATATTGAAAGTTTAGATGACAAATTTAATTTTTGCGTAATTCGTGTAAATCTTCCTTTTTTATTTAGTGATGAAGTTGATTCTTGTCAGACAAAATACTTAGCTCCTCTAGCAGAAAATCACATTTTATTTAAAAATTTAATAAAGAACGATAGTGAGGTTTTAAACTGCGTAAAGACTATAATTAAAGAATATTTAAAAAAGGATATTGGGTATGAGCTTGCTGTAAAAGCACATCTATATAATCTAATTGTTCTGTTTCTTAGAAATTATATAGATGAGCTTATAACAGAGAAAGAGCGCACATTAAGAATTAACAATTTTAAGCGCTTCTATAAAGTGTTTCAATACATAGATGACAATTATGATAAAAAAATAGGTAATGAAGTTCTTTCTAATATTGCCAATATAAGTACCTGCTATTTTTGCAGGATGTTTAAGGAAATAACTGGCAAAACTACAACAGAATATGTAAATGGAATTAGGCTGAAAAAATCAATAGAACTATTAAAAACTGGAAATATGAATATAACAGAGATAGCAATAAATTGTGGCTTTAATGATGTGAATTACTTTAGCCGTGTGTTTAAGAGAAAATACAGCGTTTCTCCTACAAAGTTTAAGTTTCAAAGCTAAAGCATTATTTCTTTTTTAATATTCGACAAAGGGTGAAGGCTATACCTATGCAACAAATTATTGATAAAATTAAATAGACATTTTTCATTCCATACACAAAGGCATAATCTTTTCCGAAAACATATCCTAAAACGTGGTAGTGTAATTTTTGGCTCATAAAACTGTATAAAAGAGTAGTTGAAAGTGTAATACCAACAATTTGCCCTAAGTTTCTTACAAGAGAATTTACGCTTCCAGCTATACCAAGCTCATTTCTCTTACAATTGCCCATAATTAGAGAATTATTTGACGGCTGGAATATGGATTGTCCAAGTGACATTATAGCCATAAAAATTGCTGCTTTTAGTATAATTGAATGCTGAGTTAAAAAAGATAAAAATAAAAATGCTGCACTCATAATACATAGTCCTATTAATGATAACATCTCTGAACCTATTTTATCTGAAAGTGTACCACAGATAGGAGAAAAAATTGCAAGTGTAATAGGACACACCATTAAAATAAGTCCTGCAGAAAAGGGAGACAGTTTCATAGTATATTGAAAATAAAATGGCAGTAATATAGCAGATGCAGCGAGACATACAAAGGAAATAAAAGCACATATTAAACTTACTGAAAATAATTTGTTTTTAAATATTTTTAATGTAAGCAGAGGCTGATTATTTTTTGCTTCAGTATAAATAAACAGAGTAATTAGTATAAGTGATAAAATTAGTGTACATATTATATACTTATTGCTAAAGCCTATTTTCTGAGCTAATATAAGGGAAGCAAAAAACAAAGATGTTCCTAAAAATTGAAGTACAAATCCTGGCATGTCTAGTTTTCCACTAACGTTTTTAGTTTTTGGAAGGTATTTAATACCCATTATAAAGACAATGATTCCTATGGGAACATTAATAAGAAAAATATAATTCCAACTTAAAGCTGAAACAATTATCCCTCCAGCTGGGGGACCAATCATATTTCCTAAAGCAACAGCAGTGACTAAAATTCCAAGGGCCTTTCCACGTTGTTTAGAAAAAATTTCTGTTATTATGCCTTGGTTATTAGCCATATAAGCCGATGCACCTATACCTTGGATAAATCTAGCTAAAATAAGCAAGACAAATGAATGGGAAAAGCCGCATAAAAGTGAGCCTAAAGTAAACACAATGCTTCCACATTGAAATACCTTTGTTTTCCCAACTATATCACCTAACCTTCCAAAGAATAAAATAGTGGAGCATATTATAATAACATAGCTTGCAACAACCCATTCAATAGATGAGAGAGGCACTTTTAATTCCTTAGACATTACAGGTAATGTAGAGTTAACTATGCTTGAATCTAAAGTAGCCATAAAGGTCATGGCTATAACAACTAGCAGTACAATCCATTTACTAGTTTTATTAGTACTAAATTTTTGATCTTTCATTATAAAATTCACCTTTCTATTTTAATATGATGACAGCGATAATATTTAAATTAACTCTATTCATGCATATATAATAGCTTCTAGAAAAAGTCCATTCAATAATAGCTTTGACAAGTTTTAGCACAATATTGATATATTGATGCTTTATTTGAAGTGTTCACTTCATTTATAAGTTATGAAATATCAGATTTCAATTCATCTGTTTATTATAGCAATTCGGATTATCTAAAGCATTCATACCTAGAAGGAAGATTGCTAGACTAAAAATTTAACCATCACGACATAAAAGCAAACCTCATGAATAAATTAGTACTAGATGTATTGATAATCTATTTTTATAAATCATGAGGTGAAAACAATGAAAAATAAAATTTATAAAGATCTAATTTTAATATTTATTATGGGAGCATTGTACATGGTCCTTGAAGGTATATGGAATTATTCTGATACATGGGGAAATTTGTACGGACAGATATGTATTCCCTATGCAATATTATGGTTTTTCCTAGTTCCATTATCTATTTATATAGACGATTATTTGAGATATAAACTGTTTGGTGAGAAAAAACCTGTAGGCATATTAGAAAATTATAAAGAGTTATTTACATGTAAATAATTTAATGATATAAAATAAAAAACCTGCTTGACTTTTGTCGGCAGGTTTTATTAAAAGTAAAACTAAATGTTACATTTAATTTTGCTCTTGGGAAGGCTAAAAATTAAGCAAGAAAGGTTGTTCCCTTAACTACTCTATTGTAATTTTCAATGCTAGATAAATTTTTTATCTTAATGTTTTTAAATGAACTATTTCTATTTTTCGTGTATAAAACATCAGAAAATAGTAGGAACATCAGGTATGTCTTCAAAGTCCAAAATAACAGCTTTGCCACCGGCAGATTTAAAGGCATTCTTTAGTAAAACAGCATCGCAGCAAGTAAAATTTTCACCAATAATGTTTTTAACATTAATAACTTTTTCCACAATGAAGACCTCCTACTAATTAAAATAATAAACAAAATCTGTATTATTTCATTAAAACTATTATATAACAGGTAAAGCTTATTGTCAAACTTTTAACAAAAGATTTTTAATGATTTTTTATTGTTAAAATATATTTTAAAACTTGATTTATTTTCTTATATAGACTAAAATTTCATTGGATGGATTATAATAATTTACACATAATTGGAGGGTATAAACATGGAAAAAGGTTTAAAATTAGATCTTAAAAATACGGCACCATATCTTGGCAAAGAAGAGCTTACATATTTAAAAGCTCCTATTAAAACTGCTCATGAAACACTTCATAATGGTACTGGACAGGGAAATGATTTCTTGGGGTGGGTTGACTTACCTGTTAATTATGATAAAAAAGAATTTGAAAAAATAAAAAAGGCAGCAAAAAAAGTGCAAGGTGATTCAGATGCATTTATAGTTATAGGTATAGGTGGATCATATTTAGGTGCAAGAGCAGCTATTGAAATGATGTCTAGTTCATTTGATCACAGCATTTCTAAAGATAAGAGAAAAAATCCGGAAATATATTTTTGCGGAAATAATATAAGTTCAACATATCTTTCAGATCTTCTTGAAGCAGTAGAAGGTAAGGATATCTCTGTTAATGTTATATCAAAGTCAGGTACAACAACTGAACCTTCAATAGCATTTAGAATATTTAGAGAATTACTTGAGAAGAAATACGGAGTAGAAGAAGCAAGAAAGAGAATATATGCTACTACAGATGCACATAAGGGTGCACTTAAAACTTTAGCAGATAACGAAGGCTATGAAACTTTTGTTGTTCCAGATGATGTTGGAGGAAGATACTCAGTATTAACTGCAGTAGGACTTTTACCAATAGCAGCAGCTGGTATAGATATTGATAAAATGATGCAAGGAGCTGCAGATGCAAGAAGTGCTTATGCAAGCGATAACATTGAAGAAAATGAAGCATATCAGTATGCAGCAGCAAGAAATGCACTATATAGAAGAGGAAAAACAACTGAAATAATGGTTAACTTTGAACCATCACTTCACTATTTTGGAGAATGGCTTAAACAGCTTTTTGGTGAAAGCGAAGGAAAAGATAATAAAGGAATATTCCCAGCAGCAGCAGATTTTTCAACTGATCTTCACTCAATGGGACAATATATACAGCAAGGAAGAAGAAATTTATTTGAAACATTCATAAATGTTGAGAAGCCTAAAAAAGAAATTAAAATAGGTACAGATGCTGAAAATCTTGATGGACTCAATTTCTTAAGTGGTAAAACTATGGATTTTGTAAATAAGCAGGCATTTAAAGGAACAGTTATAGCACACAATGCTGGTGGAGTTCCAGTTGTAGTTGTTAATGTACCTGAATTAAATGCATATTATTTCGGACAGCTTGTATATTTCTTTGAAAAGGCTTGTGGTGTAAGTGGATATCTTCTTGGAGTAAATCCATTTGATCAACCAGGAGTTGAAGCTTATAAGAAAAATATGTTCGCACTTCTTGGAAAACCAGGATATGAGGAATTAAGAGCTGAACTTAAGAGCAAAATAGAAGATTAGTTTAATTTATTAAATCCTGCTTAAGTGCAGGATTTATTTTTATAGGTTTGGTGATAAAATGAGAATAATTGTTGATGCAGATGCATGTCCGGGAAAAGATTTAATTGAAAAAGCAGCAAAAGAGCATGAAATAGAAGTTATAATGTATTGTGATATAAATCATGTCTTAAAAAGTGATTATAGCAAAATAATATATGCAGACAGCGGATTTCAAAGTGTGGATATGAAAATAGCAAATGCTGTAGTTAAAGAGGATATAGTTGTAACACAGGATTTTGGAGTGGCAGCTATGGTTTTGCCTAAAGGTGCTTTTGCTGTAAGTCCTAAGGGATATATATATACTAATGAAAATATAGAGAGGTTGTTATTTGAAAGACATTTAAGCGCTAAGGCAAGAAGAGGCGGAAAAAAGACAAGTAACCCTAAGAAGAGAAATGAAAAAGACAATTTGAGGTTGTATTATTCAATTAATGAAATTATAGAAAAATGTAAAAATAATAAATAAAAATATATAAATAAATACTTTACAAAAGACTTGTGCCAAATTATGTAAATATAGTATAATGAAATATATTAGTATAATAGGGGATGAAGCTTATGGATGAAGTAGAGATTAAATTTAACGTTAATAGTCCTCAAAAGGCAAATAGTGACATAATAATTTCAATAATAAGTGAAAAAGAAAAAAATTTATCGTATAAATATTTGGTTGGACTAAAAGGCAAATGGGAAGTCTTAATGGATTTTTCAAAGGAATTGAATGCAAAATGGAAGCCTTTAAAAGACGGAGTATATACAATAATGATTCAAGCACGTAGAGAAAAATCAACAAAGTCTTTTGATTATATTACAAAACGTAAATTTACTATAGGTGAAAAAGTGGAAAAAATAATTGAAGATATAGTTGTGGATAAGGATGAATTAACTGTAGGTGAGAAAATAACTGCAAATGTAAAAACTTTAAAAGAAGGCATCTTGTATAAATATTACATTGTAGAAGGTAAAAGCTGGATTCTTTTAAAGGACTATAGTGCAGAGAATACAATAACATGGACAGCTACTAAAATTGGAAAACAAAAAATTGTAGTTAAATGTAAGATGCTTGATTCAAATGAAGAATGTGAAGATAGTGCTGATTTTAATGTAATGCCTATGAAGAAAATAGAAATAAAAGATTTTAAATGTCTCACTCAGGAACTTTTAATGGGAAATGAAATTATATTTCAAGTTGACGTACAGTACGATGACTCAAGGCTTGTTTTATATAAATTTATTAAGATAGACAAAGAGGGACATGGAGAATGTATACAGAATTATTCTACAAAGAGAATAGTAAGTTATGTTGAGGATGGTTTTGGAGAATTTAAACTTTTATGTATGGTAAAAGATATGTATTCGCCTGAAGAATACGATGAAAGAGCTGTTATTGTATATAATGTAAAAAAATATAATAAAATTAAAATAAAAAGTTTCATTTCAGATGTTTCTTCTCCGCAGTCCAAGGACAGCGAAATAAATTTAAAAGCAGTAGCTGTTGGAGGCATAAACTTAGTATATAGATACATAATAGAAGGAAATAATAAATTTGATTCTGGTTATATAAAAAATAGTAAATTTTTGTGGAAGCCAAAGCAGTCTGGAAATTATAAAATAAAACTCATGGTTAAAGACGAATCTTTTGATGGTGAAAGTGAAGATAGTGATTCATTTGAATTTTTAATTGAGGATGAGAAAAGAGATCCTGTCACAATAAAAGAAATAATAAGAGATAAAAAAGAAAATATTCTTGTAGGTGAAACTGTAAATATTAAGGCTATTGCAAAAGGTGGAATTGATTTAAGGTATGCATTTGTTGTTACAGGTGACAATGGAGAAAATGAATCAATCTCTTATGGCACATGCAATTGGGTTAATTATACTGCAGAAAAGGCTGGAAATTATAAAATTGAAATAAAGGTTAAAGATAAGTTCTCAAAAAATGACTATGATTGTCATGAAATTCAATATGTTGAGGCTATGGAGTATATACCTGCAAAGATAGATTATGTACTAAAACCATATAATGATCACTATATGTTAGGTGACAAAATAGAGCTTGTAGTTGTATCAGAAAACACAAGGGAGAACCTTAATAAGTATAAATTATTTTTAAATGGGCGATTAATTGAAGAGACAGAATATATAAGCTGCTCAAAATATACTATAAAACCCAAAAGTATAGGTAAATATGAAGTGGAAATATATGCAAAAAACAAGAAAAGTGATAGGGAATTTGACTGCAGCCGAATGATTTATTTTAACGTATTTGATACACTACCTGTAACTGATACTTGTATTGAATGCAATAAAATAAATCCCAAAGTAAATGAAAGTGTTGATTTTAAAGTTACCTGTAAAGGTGGAAAAAAGGTTTTATATGAATTTTATCTCTTTGAGAACGGAGAATGGGGTGTTGTACAAAAATACAGCAGAAAGAATTATTATTCATTTATGCCGTTTAAAAAGGGAGAATATAAAATTTTAGCTCTATGTAAAAGTCAGTATAAAAAATGTTCTTATGAAGATTATGCAATTTTAGAAATACAAGCTAAATAAACTAAAGATTTATTTTTAGATTACGATAATATACATTAGAAAAAAATCATTTTACGAGGTGATATTGTGGAAACAAATAATGTTACAAATGCACTTCAACTTCAAATAATGAGTGAACTTTTAAACATGATGAGTAAAAATACATTGACAAATAGTAACTCGTTAGATGGACAATCAAATAATTTTGACAGCTTACTTGAAGGAATTTTAAATGGACAAGATACTAATAGCAGTACTAATAATATAGATCTTACTAAATTGCCTGTTTTAAAGAGTAAGAATACAGCAATTAATAACATGTATTCAGATATAAATAGTGATGTAAGTTCAGGTAATGCAAGTATCGATCAGGCTGTAGACAATGCTTCTAAAAAATATGGAGTTGATAAAAACCTTATTTTAGCTGTTATAAAACAAGAGTCTGGCTTTAATGCCAATTCTACTTCAGGTGCAGGGGCAATGGGACTTATGCAGTTAATGCCAGGGACAGCAAAAGAACTTGGAGTAAGCAATGCTTATGATATAAATCAAAATGTAGATGGAGGAACAAAATATTTAAAAAGTCTTCTTAATACTTTTGGTGATTACAAAATGGCTGCAGCGGCTTATAATGCGGGACCAGGTGCAGTGGAAAAGAGTGGAGAAAATATAAATAAGCTTCCTAGTGAAACAAGAAATTATGTGGCAAAAGTTTCACAGTACTATGCTTCAAATCAAGGACAAAATGTATAAAATTTGTATAAAAACCCTTTGTTTAACCAATAATAAACAAGGGGTTCAATTTTGTAATTTTAAGTGAAGGGGATTGTTTAAAGTTTGGAAAGATTGGATAAAGTTTTAGCAAATTCAGGATATGGAACAAGGAAAGAAGTAAAAAAATTAATAAAAGATGGAAACATTAAAATAAATGATAAAATAATAAAATCAAGCAATATTCAAGTTGACATAGATAAAGATGAAATATTAATAAAGGATAAAAAGCTTGTATACAAAAAATACATATACCTTTTAATGAACAAACCTTCAGGGGTTATATCTGCAACTGAGGATAATTATGATAAAACGGTTATTGACATTTTAAATGAATATCACAAGTCTTTTAAACCAGCACCAGTAGGCAGACTTGATAAGGATACAGTTGGACTTCTTTTAATTACTAACGACGGAGAATTAAATCATAGGATGCTTGCACCTAAATGGCATGTAGATAAGGTGTATTATGCAGTAATAGATTCTATTGTAAATGAGGAGGACATATTAGCTTTTAAAGAGGGAATAACATTAGATGACGGATATAAATGTAAGCCAGGTAAGCTTGAAATAATAAATACAGATGAAGAAGCTATGCACTCTAGTGTGAAA
>JAQUXS010000102.1 GCA_028692255.1 Clostridium sp. | reverse complement strand
TTATCCTCTGTTCCATACTTGGAGTCTTAATTGCCAGCATATCTATATATTTTTTAGCAATTTCCTGCTGCTTTTTCATAGACAAGTATTTAAATATTCCTCTATTAGCTTGAAGTGCTATTATTATATTTTCTCTTATAGTTAAATCCCCAATAACACCTTCTACCTTTCTATCTTCTGGGCAAAATCCAAATCCCTCTTCTATGGCTTTTTTAGGATATATATATGAGTATTTTTTCCCTCCTATATTTACATATCCATGATCAGCTTTATCTATTCCAAATAGAAGTCTAACTAATTCACTTCTTCCTGCACCAAGCAATCCAGCAAGTCCAAGTATCTCTCCTTTTTTAATTTCAATACTAAAAGGGTCTATTGTTCCTTTTTTCCCAAATTCATGACTTTCAACTAAATTACCACTATCAAACTTTCTACTTAATTGTTTTGATATATCATTAAGTTTCTCTAACTCTTTAATATCCTTTCCTATCATTTTAGAAACCAAATCAATACGAGTTAATTTTGAAGCTTCATAGGTACCAACTAATTGTCCATTCCTAAGCACAGTAATTCTGTCTGATATTTCATAAACCTGATCAAGAAAATGAGTTACAAATATAATAGACATGCCCTCTACCTTTAATTTTCTAATTACATTAAAAAGCTGTTTTACTTCCTCACCATCAAGACTAGAAGTAGGTTCATCCAGTATTAGTATTCCTTTAGAAATATCTACAGCACGTGCAATAGCAACCATTTGTTGAATAGCAACAGAATATGATGATAATAACTTTTTCACATCAATCTTAAGATTTAACCTTTCAATTAAAAGTTTTTCAGCATTCTTGTTCATGGTATTCCAGTCAATTCCAAACTTTTTTCTTGGCTCTCTTCCGATATAAATATTCTCTGCTACACTTAAATTAGGGCATAAATTAACCTCTTGGTACACTGTACTTATACCATTTTTTTGTGCATCTTCTGTAGAGTTTATAGTAAGCTTGTTGCCATTTAATTCTATATTCCCTTCATCTATTTTATAAACTCCAGTAAGAACCTTTATAAGTGTTGACTTTCCCGCACCATTTTCCCCCATAAGTGAATGTACTTCTCCCTTTTTAAGTGAGAAATCCACAGAGGATAGAGCTTTAACCCCAGGAAAATATTTGCATATTCCTTTCATTGTGAGAATTTCATCATTCTCCATTACAAAATTTCTCCCTTCTTTTGGAGAGCATAACTGGCAACAAAATTACCATAACTATACTCTCTACAATAATTTACAACCTACAATTACTAATACTTTCTATTTGGTAATTCTTTTGCTGCTTGGTCAGGTAAATATACACTTTCTTTTGATTTTACAAACTTATCTACGTGCTTTCCTTTTACTATATTTCTAACAGTTTCAGAAAGTTGAGGCCCAAGAAGAGGATTGCATTCAACTATTCCATTTGTTTTTCCATCCTTCATTAGCTGGAACATATCCTTAAGCCCATCAGCAGATACTATAAAAATATCTTTTCCTGGTTTCTTTCCATATTCTTCTATTGCCTAAATAGCTCCAATACCCATATCATCATTATGAGACCATAAACAATTTATTTTATTGCCATCGGATTTTAAAAAGGCTTCCATTACTTCCTTGCCTTTAGCCCTTGTAAAATCACCTGATTCTGATTTTATAATTTTTATATTAGGATAAGCTTTGATAGTTTCATTAAAACCTTTTTGACGTCCTACAGCTGCACTAGAACCAACAGTTCCTTGAAGTTCTGCAATATTACATTGTTTGTCCTTTCCAAAATGATCTATAACTATTTTAGCTGCTTTTTTACCTTCTTCTTCCATATCCGATCCTAAAAATGCAGTATAGAGAGATTTAGGTGCATTTACACTTCTATCAACAATTACTACAGGTATCTTTGCATCCTGGGCTTCTTTTAAAACAGTATCCCAACCAGTTTCAACTACAGGATCTAGTGCTATTACATCTACTTTTTGTGCTATAAAAGACCTTATAGCTTTTATCTGATTCTCTTGCTTTTGCTGACCATCAGAAAACTTCAATTGCATATCTGAATTCTTGTTAGGTATGTCCTTTATAGAATTTGTTTCAGCAGTTCGCCAACCACTTTCTGCACCTACCTGCGCAAACCCAAGTACTATTTTTTTACCGCCACTAGAAGTTTTGGAACTTGCACCTTGACATCCTACAAATAGTGAAGTTACCATAAGAGAAGCTGCTAAAAATGCAATAAACTTTTTACCTTTCATTTCAATTCCCCCTGATTTTTTATTTCATTTATAACGTTTACATTCTCTATTATAGTCATTTCCCAATTTTTGTATTTGTATTATTCAGCACTTATTTATACTTTTCATTGAAATATTTATATACATTTCCTTTAGTTATTTCTTTACTTTTTAATATAACCTTTTTAGGTACGTATCCATTTTTATTTAAAATACGCATTGCATACATTACTGCCTCTTTTCCTCCTGTTGAGCATGTAAAAGTAGCTTGAAGTATGCCCCCAGACACCAACTCCAGTCCTCCATTTTCGCCACCTAACCCATCAACTCCTACTATCTTTATGTTACTTAAGCCATCACTTTGTACCGCTTTATAGGCCCCCAAAGCCATATAATCATCTTGTGCAAAAATAACATCAACATCTCTGTTGTAGTTAAGTAGGGGCTTCATGTCATCTTCAACTTCATCCCTTTGCCATTCCCCTATAACAGTATCTTCAATTTTAATGTTGGTATGTTTTCTTATAATACTCCTAAATCCCTCACTTCTCTCAACAGATGGTGACGAATCCAAAATCCCCTGAACTTCTATTACATTCCCTTTTTTATTACCTATCAATTTTGCCACTAATTCACCAGCTTTTTCTCCTATAAGCCTATTGTCAGAGCCTATATATAAGGTATAATTACAGCCATCAATATCCCTATCAAGGACAATAACTGGTATTTGTTTATATGCTTTGCTAACTACAGATTCCAATTCTTTAGAATTGTTTGTAGATACTATTAGTAAATCAACGCCACTATTTAAAAATTCATTTATATCACTTTTCTGCTTTTCTGCACTACCACCGGCATCTTTATATATAACCTTTAGATCTTTATACTTGCTTGCTTCGTTTTCTATTTCCTTGTTCATGGCTATTCTCCATGGTTCTGTTAAATTAGCTTGTGACATTCCTATAACAAATTTAACCCCCTCACATTTCCTTTGCATTTTAAAAACAGTAAATACCGCACCCACTACAAAAATCAAAGTAATAGCTAGTACACATTTGCCATTTCTACATAGTAATTTATCTAACATTTAAAATCACCCTCTTCTATATTCCGTTGGGGAAAGACCTATAACTTTTTTAAATGCTTTGCAAAAATAATATTGATTGCTATATCCAACAAGTTCTGCCACCTCATATATTTTTACCATGGGATCATCCATAATATTTATAGCTTTTTTTATTCTCATGCTTGTTACATAATCAACAAAGGAAAGTCCTGTTCCCATCTTAATTAATTTGCTTAAATAAGAAGAACTTAAAGAAAGCTTTTTTGATACAAGTTCCAAACTCAAATTCCTATTATAATAATTATTGTTAATAAACTTTATTGCTAGTAGAACTACAGGTTTAAATTCCGTTTTTGTATTTATTTCTTTTATAATATTGTCATACACATCTTTAATTTTTAAAACTCCACCTGTTATATTCCTTTGTTCTGTTACAACAGTATAATGAAGATATCCGAAAACCTTTTCTTCGATTAATCCTCCTATACTACCCCATTTATTTATATGAATTACATTAACAATTACAACTACATTATTTTCATCATCTGTAAATGTAAATACAGGTTTAAAATTTAGAAGAAGTTCACTTACCATATTTTTTATAGCAAAATCCAAAAGCGTATTATTCCATTTTTTAGCAATCACTTCCGAATTAAGTTTTTCAATAACTTTTATTACTATTATTCCTATGTTTTCTCCGAATTTTATCTTTAAGAAGTCCATTTCCTTCTTAAGATCTAGTTTATCAATTTCCCCTCTAACAAGACTATTAAAAAATTTTTCTTTAATTAAACCGATATTCTCATTCAGCTGTCTATTTACCCATGTAATATAACTTTTTTTCTCATTGCTTTTATTAAGCTCTTTTAATGCTTTTAAAATTATATCCATTAGTTCTTCTTTATTAACAGGCTTTAAAAGATAATCAAAAACCTTAAGCTTTAATGCTTCATGAGTATATTGGAATTCATCAAATCCAGTTATAATTATAATGACAACATTTTTATTGTTGACTCTAATTTTTCTAATAAGTTCTAAACCATTTAAAAATGGCATGCATATATCTAGTAATATTATGTCCGGGTTTAGTTTTTCTGTTAGCCTTAAAGCTATTTCTCCATCCTCTGCTTCTCCAACTATCCCTATGTCTAGGCTTTTCCAATTAAGTATTTTTTTTAATCCATTTCTTATTATTGACTCATCATCAGCAATTAAAAGTTTATACATTACACTTTACCTCACATCAAAAATTAATTGTACGTTATCTGTCCATAAGGTACTTTTGCAATTCTATTCCTTCTGATAAATAAAACTTTCCGTTGTCAATTTTAAAGAACTGTGCATTTTTGTCCTCTTCATATATTGCTCTAACCATTTCAGAATGACATGTCAAAAATATTACTTGATTTGCATTTGAAATCTGTTTTAACACTTTTATTGAATTTTTTAAGTGGGTATAATCAAAATTCACCAAAGAATCATCTATTATTACAGGTAACTTTGTGCTTATATCCATTATTCTGCTTAATCTTATTGAAAGAAACAATTCTTCTTTTGTGCCCCTGCTGAGTACACTTACACTTTCATCTATACTTCCGTCTTTTTTTAGACTTGCAAAGTCATTAATACTTAAATCTTTTGATGGAAGTATTGAAGTATATTCCCCACCTGTTATTGTGTTAAATACTCTACTCGAAGAATTAAATACAGTATTCTTTGATCCACTTATAATATTGCTTTGTAATTTACTTAAGATGAATTCACAAGCTTTATTATAAGCATATTCATAAGCAGCTGCTTTCATTTCTCTTCTTGCGCCCTCAATTTTATTTTGAGCCTTTTTTATATCATCTGTTGTGTAAATTTCCTTTATTTCATTTTCAATTTTAATCTTTTTCTCTTGAAGTTTACTCAATGAATCTTTTTTATCAGTATTTATCTTATAGATACCTTCTATTTTATCCTTTATTTTTTCAGAAGACTCATATACCTTAATTTTCTTCTTTAAGTTTTTCATCAAATCTTCTTCATTTGCTTTATTGTAACTAACCATAAGAATCTTATTTATATTGTAAGAATCAATAGAACTTAAAATATTCTTCTTTATATGGATATATTCTTCTTTATCCTTTTTCAATTTAATATATATTTTAAATTTGTCTATGTATTCATCTAGCTTAAAATGTATGTCTTCTTCATTTCCATTTGAAATTATTCCATTTATTTTCTCTTCAGTATTTAGTTTTGAAATATATGCGCAGTTATATTTGTCATATTCTGAGTAAACATTTAAAAGTAGACTAACTCCAGTTAGAATGTTCTTGCCTTCTAAGACAATGTTCTTAGAATCCTTGTTAAAATCAATTTGCAAAACTGAATTAAACTTCTTTAAAACATTTAAAATATCACAAAGTTCCAGTTCTATACTTTTCTCAAAATCAGATAAATTATTAACCTTATGCTTTAAATCAATTATTTTTTTCTTTAAATTTCTAATGCTCATAAAATAATTTTTTATACTTTCATTTGGGACATCATCATTAAGTTTTAAGATATTCTTATAATCAGCAACTGCGTCATTTAATGCATCACGATTTATGGAGATTTCATTTATTTCCTCTTTTTTATGTTCTATTTCATTGTCATAATTATTATTTTTTTTCGCAAAAACATATATTGTTAAAATAAAAATACCTATTATAATTATTACTGCTCCTAAAATTTTGTTAAAATTATAAACTGCAGCTGCAATTGTGAAAAGTACCATATAAAAAATAGAGTGTTTAACAAATGCTTCTTTTGAGTTTTCTTTATAATTTAAATTTTTTCCACTTTCTATTAATTCATTTAATTTATCATTTTCCATTTTTATATCATAATCAAATTGCTTTAATTTATCTATATTTTCACTCATTTTAAAAAAAGATATCTCATCAGTATTAATATCAAGCACCCATGAAAATTCATCACTATTTTCTGAACTTACA
>JAQUXS010000028.1 GCA_028692255.1 Clostridium sp. | reverse complement strand
CTCCTGAACAAATTGAAAAAGTATATGAAGTGCTTGAAACCATGGGGATAGATGTTGTTGGAAACATCCAAGATATTCATGTTGAAGAAGAAAAAATAGATTTGTCAGTTCCAGATGGAATTTCAATAGATGATCCTGTTAGGATGTATTTAAAGGAGATTGGAAAAGTTCCACTTTTGACACCTGAAGAGGAAATTTCACTAGCAAAAAGAATTGAAAATGGTGAACAATATGCCAGAAAGAAGTTAGCAGAAGCAAATTTAAGGCTTGTTGTAAGTATTGCAAAAAGATATGTAGGAAGAGGGATGCAGTTCCTTGACCTTATTCAAGAAGGTAATCTTGGACTTATAAAAGCTGTTGAAAAATTTGATTATAGAAAAGGATATAAATTTAGTACTTATGCTACATGGTGGATAAGGCAGGCTATAACAAGAGCAATAGCAGACCAGGCGAGAACAATAAGAATACCTGTTCATATGGTTGAAACTATAAATAAACTCATAAGAGTATCAAGACAGCTCCTTCAAGAACTTGGAAGAGAACCACAGGCTCATGAAATTGCTAAAATAATGGATATGCCAGTAGATAAAGTAAGAGAAATAATGAAGATAGCACAAGAGCCAGTGTCATTAGAAACACCTATTGGAGAAGAAGAAGACAGCCATTTAGGAGACTTTATACCAGATGATGAAGCACCAGCACCAGCAGAGGCGGCTGCATTTACAATGCTTAAAGAGCAGCTTATAAATGTACTTGATACGTTAACTCCAAGAGAAGAAAAAGTTTTACGATTGAGATTTGGACTTGACGATGGAAGAGCAAGAACATTAGAGGAAGTTGGAAAAGAATTCAATGTAACAAGAGAAAGAATAAGACAGATAGAAGCAAAGGCACTTAGAAAGTTAAGACATCCAAGTAGAAGCAAAAAATTAAAGGATTATTTAGATTAAATATAATGGCCTATCTTAAAATGATTTTTAAATCATTTTATAAGATAGTCCATTTTTATTATTATTTTTAATGCAGTAGAGGTTGTATAAGGGGGAAAATATGAATTATGATAAAATCAATAAAAATGCTATAAAAGCATGGATTATTGGAAGAACAATAACAAATGTTATATTTATAGCTGCATATGCCGTGGGAATATATTTGTTTTTATTTCCTAAAATTCAAAATATGAGACTATTAAAGGATATTTTGAACATTTTAACTGTAACAATAATATTAATCGCAACTACAGATAGTTTTATATGGCCTTTTTTAGAATATAAACAGTGGAAATATGGTATATTTGAAGATAAAATTGAACTTATAGAAGGTATAATAATAAGAAAAAGAACGATAATTCCAATTTCAAGAATTCAGAATTTAAAAATAGAACAGGGACCAATTGAAAGAATGTGCAAAATAACTTCTGTAAAAATTATAACAGCAGGGGGTACGCATAAGATACCTGCAATGGAGGTTAAACATGCAGAAAAAATCACTGATAATCTTAAGAGAATTATAGAATTAGGTGATAAATTTGAATAAAATATTAAGAAATCATTTCTTTAAAATATTTTATAGTTTTGGTAAAATGTTTAAAGAATTAATAAGCATAGTTTTTGCATGGGGATTTTTAATGAAGTGGATTGGAGTTAAATTAGGAATTTTAGCTGCAAGTGGTATGATAGTATTGATTTTTGTATATTATATTGTGGAATGGAGAAAGAATATCTTTATAATAAAGGATAAATCCATCTATCATAAAGAAGGAGTCTTTAATGTAAAAGAGATAGAAATTCCACTGAAAAGAATTAATACGGTAGACATATCAAGAGGGCCCATTGAGGAATTTTTTAAAGTATCTACTATAAAAATCGACAATGGAAATGCAAAAGATCATGAGAGTGAGCTTAAATTTATTTTAAATAAGGACAGAGCAGAAGAGATTAGAAACTTACTACTTAAGAGAAACAAATGTGAATTTAAAACTGAACAATTATCCTATAGTTTGGGCTTAAAAGAATTATTTATATATTCTATTATTTCTGATTCAATGATTAAAGGTCTAGGTATACTTTTTGCACTGCAACAATTTCTTGATGAATACATAAAAAAGATATTTAAAGTAAATGTTAATACATCTAAATATGCTGGTAAGTTTATTAGCAGCAACTTTAACAATAAAATCTATGAGGTTTTTATTATGATATTTGGATTATTGTTTGTTACTTTTTGCATATCAATTATATATAGTACTATAAAGTATTATAAATTTAAATTATGGACTGATGACAGCAAAATCTGTATAAACTATGGAATAATAGATAAGAAAAATTACAGTTTTCATAGAAAGAAGATTAAAGGAATACATATAAAACAGAGTATATTAATGCAGGTTTTAGGCTATTTTACTATAGAAATAGAAAGCATTGGATATGGAGATGAAAAAGGAGAAAAAGCTATATTATATCCTATTTGTAACAGAAGATTAAAGGATGAAATACTGAATAATCTCCTTAAAGAATTTATATATGAAGGAGACTTTAATAAACCTTCAAATAGTGTATATATGAGTTTCTTTTATAAAAAACTTATATTTTTAACAGCTGCAACTTGTGTACTTGGATTTATTAAACTAAAATTTATTTTATTTGGTATACCGTTATTTGCATTTTTATTTATTATAGGTCACAGTCAATTTAAAAATACTGCTTTGGGAATGAATAAAGATTTGGTCTATATAGGACATAATATCTTTACTAAAACTCAATCCATATTGAATGTGAAAGCTGTACAATCTGTAACGCTATCATATAACTATTTTCAGCACAGAAGAGGAATTTGTAACTATAAATTTATTTTATATAGTTCAGATTATGGAAAAGAGATAGTGGTTAGAAATTTAACTGATAATATTATAGAAGAGTTTTTTAGATAAGGGAAAAGAGGTGAATTTTAGTGTAAAGTGGACTTTTATTGTTAAGTTAACTTTTCACTAAATATAATAAATGTATATAGGAAAAAGATTAGAAGCTATTGCACAGATGGTAGATAAATGTGATACAATAGCTGATATAGGTACAGATCATGGATATTTGCCAATATATTTAATAAAGAAGGGTTACTGCAAGAAGGCTGTAGCTTCTGATATAAATGAAGGACCTATAAAAAAAGCAGAGAAAAATGTAAAAAAAGAAAAGCTAGATGATTTGATACAATTAAGGTTTGGAGCAGGACTCAGTACAATTAAGAAAAATGAAGTGAATGCTGTAGTCATTGCAGGTATGGGTGGAAACCTCATGAAGAATATAATAGAAGAAAATAGGGAGATTTTTAAAAATCTTGATTTTCTAATAGCCCAGCCAGTGCAAAATCCTGAAGTATTCAGGAAATATGTATACGAAAGTGGATATACAGTAATAGATGAAAATGTAGTAAAAGACGAAGGAAAATATTATCAAATACTTAAAATAAAATATGGAAACAGTGTATGTAAATTAAAAGATATATACTATGAAGTAGGAGAAAAATTTTTACATAAAGATAACGCTATTGTTAAAGAATATATCTTTTATAAAATAGAAAAGTATGATAAAATATTTAATAATATAAAAGATGACACTAAACTTGCTGAAAATAGAAAAAATCAGATAAAGCAAAAAATTAGAGATCTTCAGGAGATGATTAAATGACTTTAAAAGTCAGGGATATTAGTTGTATTGCAGAGAGAATTGCTCCTAAAATTTTATGTGAATCTTATGACAATGTAGGACTTATGGTTGGAGACTTAGAAGACAATGTGGGTACTATTTTAGCGGCACTAGATTGCACTAATGAAGTTATAGACGAAGCAATAAGCAAAAAATGCAATTTAATATTAACGCATCATCCTCTTTTATTTAAAAGACCAGATTCAATAACTACACAGACTCTTCTTGGTAAAAAGATAATCAAATTAGTTCAAAATAATATAAATGTATATTCAATGCATACAAATCTTGATTCTGTAAAGTGTGGTTTAAATGACATTCTTATGGATATTCTTGGATTTAAGAACTGTAAAATACTTAAAAGTACAAATGTAAGTACAAGTGAGTTAAGTGGTAAAGAATGCGGTATAGGGAGAGTTACCGAGCTTGAAAAATCCATTCCTCTTATAGAATTAGTACATAAAGTTAAAAATAATCTTAATATTGACAGTTTAAGGTATATTGGATTAAAAGATATGCCTGTAAAAACTGTTGCAGTTGTAAATGGCAGTGGAAGCAGTTTTTTAAAATACTGCGAAAATATAGGGGCAGATTGTGTAATAACAGGGGATGTTACATATCATGATGCCAGTGATTATAGAGAAATGAATATGGCTGTAATTGATGCTGGACATTTTGGAACTGAATGGGCTCCATTTAATCAATTCGCATCAAATTTTCAAAATGTTATAAAGCAAAATGGCTTTGAAAATAAAGTTTTAATATCTGATACTACATTTGACCCATATAAGACTGAGTAGAAATAAATTTATTTCTGCTTAGTCTTGTTTTATATATAAAGTTTTTGGCTTATTTGGAATTTTACTTGAATAAACATTAATTGTGGTGAATTTTAGGAGGGAATTACATGGCTAATATTGAAAAATTGTATGAATTACAAAATTGTTATGATGAAATTGATAAGAACAAACATATTTTAAAAGATGGTTCATATCTATACCTTTTAAAAAAAATGAAAAATGAATTTGAGGACAATAAGAACAATTACAATGACGAAATAAAAGCTCTTAAAGAGCTTCATCTTGAATATGGGAGTATAAATGTAAAGCTTAAGGATACAAAAGAAAAAATAGATAAAGATGAGGATATATTATATAACAGGGGAAATAAAGGCTCAGCATATGATATGAAATCAATAAATGCACTTCAAAATAGTATAAAAAGTAATAAATTAAAATTTAAAAATATAGAAGATGAAGCTATAGAAATGCTTGAAAAAGAAGAAAAATTAAAAAATAATCTTGATATATCTAAGGAAAAGCTAATAAATGTAAAAGATAATTTTTACACTTATAAAAATAAATCAGCGGCTAAAATAGAAGAGGCAAAGAAAAATTTAGAAAGTTTAAAATTAAAAGTAGAAGACATAAAAGCTAAAATTGATGAAGAATATTTAAACCAATTTTACAGCATACATAACGAGAAAAAGAAAGCAGTTGTAAAATTGAATAAAGGGATATGTGAAGGATGCAAGATGAAAGTTTCTGCAATTACTTTAGATAAAATAGGAAAAGAAGATAAATTAGTTTACTGTGAAAATTGTGGAAGAATACTTATTAAAGGTGAAAATATAAAGGCTAAGAAAAAAAGAAAAATTGTTACTGAAAAATAAAATTGATTTTTAAATAATAATATGTTATTATTAACAACGTGAGTAAACCAGACAATCGCTGCTGCATTTATGCAGGAGAGGAAAGTCCGAGCTCCGTAGGGCAGGGTGCCGGGTAACTCCCGGTGGAGGTGACTCCAAGGAAAGTGCAACAGAGATATACCGCTAAAGGCAGCTTTTTAGCTGTACTAGTAAGGGTGGAAAGGCGAGGTAAGAGCTCACCAGCACATTGGCGACTTTGTGGCTATGTAAACCCCATCTGGAGCAAGATCAAATAGGAAGACAAGAAGGAGCGGCCCGTTCCGTCTTCGGGTATATCGCTTGAGCCTCGTGGTAACACTTGGCCTAGATAGATGATTGTCTAACACAGAACTCGGCTTACAGGCGTGCTCATCCATTGAAAAACACTAGGTTTCATACTTAGTGTTTTTTATTTTGCCACCGATTTGCCACCACCGTTATTTATACACATGGGTAACTTAGAGAAAAATATTATAAAAGGTAAACAAAGCCTAGGATAGTAAAAAACTATTCTAGGTATTTTTTTATGGAAAAACGCGATTAAAGGCACGAAAACATAGGAAGATTATATCCAATATTTTATACTTTAAACTAAAAAAATGTGTTATAAGTTGTCAAAATGTGAACAATTTGTTACAATGGAATAGAAATATGTATTATGGAGATGGGTAAATGAAAAAGGTAATTGGTATTATTAGTATTGTATTATTTGTTCTTGTTTCTTTTCAATCTTGTGCAGCAGGCGTGGGAAATGCACTTGAAAAATCAAAAGTTTCAAGTGGATCAGCTGGATTTTTGCTTGCAGTTTGTATGCTCATTGCTGGTATAATTGCAATAATATCTAAAGCAAGCAAAGGAATGACAATTACAGCTATAGTATTCTATGCTATTGGTGGGTTGGTTGGAATTTGTAATATTGGTATATTTAAAGACTTACAAATATGGTCAATCTTAAGCTTTATATTTGCAGCATTACTTATATTTCATATTGTTAAATATAAGGATTATTATAATAAAGTAGAGAATAAATAGTAAAAAGGAGCAGAGATGATCTGCTCCTTTTTGGTCTTTAATAATATTCATATGTGTGGTGATATAATGAACAAAAGATTTAATAAACATAGTGGGTATAGTATTGGGCCTTTTTTATAATTATAAGTATGTTTCTAATAGTTGCTATTAACCATGTGAAAGATGTCATCCACCTCAATAAGATTAAATATATATGTATGTAGAAAAAAATAAAAGGTTATATAAAAGGTAAAAAGCATTTAAATGTAAAATGGTGGCAAATTAAATTTTTGCCACCATTTTGTCATTATTATTTGTTTTTTTATGTATATATTTGTCTTAAAATATGTTAAATGTATCCAACTTTTGCTAATATCAATTAGTGGAAGGAGGGGTATTATGACAAATGAGCAAAAAATTATTCAAGAAATTGAAGAATTAAGACAGAACATGAATCAGTTAGTAAATAAAAAAAATAAATTGACTGATCCAGAAGTGGTAGCCTTAAGTCAAAGATTAGATGGGCTACTAAATAAATATAGTAATTTAATAAATAATAAATAATTTACTGTATTTAATTACAAGAGTGCTGCACACATTAGCATAAAATAATATGCTAGTGTTGCAGCACTTTTTATCTAAATTATAATCTTGAATTAGAGGAAATTATCTTTACTATATAAAAAAGATGCACCCGAAGGTACATCAGTGGAGTGAGATATTATAAAATTGCCTCAACTTTAATTATTAACTTAAGTAGAATTTATATTCAATTATAAGAAAATATTTTTTTAACTATTCATATATATGAATAGTATTTATTTTGATATTATAAATCATGTTTTGTAGAAGAACTGAAAGTTAAACCATTTCGTTTTTTTCTCCTAATTTAGAATACAATATATCCTGCTGTTTTGTTGTAAACTGAAAATAAATTTCTGTATTTGTTACAGCTTTATGCCCAAGCCACCATTGCAATTCTTTAATATCTATACCAGATTCAGCTAAATGTACAGCTGTTGTATGTTTAATTGCATGAAAATGATGTTTAGATTTATCTTCGATTTTAGCTAGAGAACAATATTTTTTCATTAAATAATCTAATGTTTGCCTTGATATTGGGCTATTTTTTTGACTAGTAAATAATATGCTGCAAGAAGAACTTATACAATTTTCAGATATATATCTATCTAGAAGATTCCTCGTTTCATTATCTAATCTTAACGTATTATTATTACTTCCTTTAAGGCGCTTACAATAAAGTTCTCCTTTAGATTCATTATAGTCTTGGACTTTTATTAGAGAAATCTCAGAAGCTCTTAATCCACATCTATATGCAATTCTAAAAATTACCAAATCTCTAAGTGAATGACAAGTATTTGAATTTTTAATAGCACAAAGTAATGCATACATTTCCTTCTGTGTAAAATATTTGATTTTATTATCCATATTTTTACTCATAAATGCTCTCCTTTAAAATAATTGGTCAATATAGATATTTTGTACGATAATAATAATATCTATTTATTAATTTGTCAAAATTTATAAAATAAGATATGGCAAAAATATACTCAAATATAAAATAAAGTTAGAACGACTAACAAAGTTTGTAAGAGCTTTGCTATAGGTATAATATAAAGGATGGAAATAGCTAAGATTTAATGATAATTATTATTAATTTTTTAATTAATATAGCATAATTATAATAATATAAAAAATGGAGGAAAATTATGACGTTTTACAAAAAAATGAAAATGAAAAACAAACTTATAGGTTCTTTTACTATTATGGTATTATTCATGTTTATTATAGGAATATCTGGAATAACAAGTTTGAGTAAAGCTGACAAATTAAATGATACGACTTATGCAAACATGACAGAACCTATGAAATATTTGATTTCATCAGCAACTGATTTTGGAACAATACGTTCTAGACTTAAGGATGTAATTATGGCTGATAATGTAGATGAAAGAAGGAATTATATAAATCAAGTAAAAGTTGCAAGTACTGATTTTGATTTGCAAATAAATACCTTTGGAAAATCGGATATTACTACTGAAGGGGAACAAAGTTTAAATTCAGTTAAAAAAATGAAAAAAGCATACATGGATACAGCAGATAAAATTATGGAAGATATAATGCAAAACAACAAAGATGAAGCAATGACTTTGCTTAGAGGTGATCTTTTAAAAGAGCAAACCCAACTTTTTAAAGATTTTAGTAAAGTTCAAAATTTGAAAATTGCCAAGGCAAAACAATTTTCAAATGATACTAGAAACACAGTAATAAGAACTATTATACAGACAGTGGTTATTCTAATAATAGCAATGATTATATCAATTTTATTTGCAATAATTATATCAAAAACAATTAATATTCAGCTTGATATTATTAAAAAATTCGCAAATGAATTATCTGATTTGGATCTTTCAGAAGAGTATACAGTTGATAGATCTGATGAATTTGGTGTGGTAATTAAAGCACTTTCAAAAGCACAACAACAATTAAGAGATATTGTTAAAAATATATTAGATGAATCACAGAATATGAGTGCATCAAGTGAAGAACTTGCTGCTGCCGTTGAGGAAGTTTCTTCTCAGACTACAAATGTAACAGGTGCAGTTGATAAGATAGCAGAAAGCTCACAAAATGTAAGTGCATCTACTGAAGAAATAACAGCATCTATTGAAGAAGTTAATTCAAGTGTAAATGTGTTATCTAATAAGGCAACAGATGGAAGTGGCAATTCACTTCAAGCTAAAAAAAGAGCAGCTAAAGTTCAAGAAAAAGGAAAAGAAGCTGTTGCAAATTCTGAAGTAATTTATAGACAAAAGCAAAAGGAAATAGAAGATGTAATTAATAAGGGCAAAGTAGTTGAAGAAATAGGTGTTATGGCTGAGGCTATTTCAAGCATAGCAGAGCAGACAAATCTTTTAGCACTTAATGCAGCAATAGAAGCTGCAAGAGCAGGAGAACAGGGAAAAGGATTTGCTGTTGTTGCAGAAGAAGTTAGAAAACTTGCAGAACAATCAGCTAGCTCTGTATCTGATATTCAAGACATGATAGGTAAAGTTAATAGTGCATTTAAACTTTCTACAGATGCAGGTAAGGATATACTCGAATTTATAAGAAAAGATGTACATCCACAATTTAAGGAATTTGGCGAAATGGGAAATATGTACGATAAAGATGCTAAATTTACAAGTAACATGTCAGAAGAAATAGCTGCTATGTCAGAAGAAATAACTGCAACTGTAGGTGAAGTAAGTGATGCTGCGCAGAACATGGCAGAGGAATACCAGAAGGCTTCACAGCATACAGCTACTATAAAAGAAAATATGGATGAAACATCTAAGGCAATTGAGCAAGTTGCAGCTACTGCACAATCTCAAGCAGAAGGTGCACAAAAATTAAGTAGTATGGTACAAAAGTTTAAACTTTAATAATGTAAAATAATATTTTATCAAAAAAAAATATATATAGGTATATATACTGATAAAAGTATAAAAAATATTGACTTAAATTATTAAAAGTGATAAAATTCGCTTGTAGTTAATTTAATATAGCATCCATATAATCCTAATAAATGGTTTAGGAGTTTCTACCAGGGTACCAAATATCTTGACTATGGGCGAATCTAATAGATTGTATTTTACATAATAAAAGATTAAAATATATTCCGTTTTGGTTTACTTATATGCCAAAACGGTTTTTTTTTATTATCTATATTTAATTATCTATATTTAATAATTAATATTAGAGGAGGAATTATTTTGAATTCACAACAAAATAATGGAGGGTCATTTTTAGATTCATATTTCAAACTTTCAGAAAACAACACTAATGTAAAAACAGAAATAATAGCTGGTTTTACAACTTTTATTGCAATGTCTTATATTATATTTGTTAATCCTAGTGTATTGAAGTTAACAGGTATGAACCCTAATGGTGTTTTTGTAGCTACTTGTATTGCTGCAGCAGTTGGTACACTTATTATGGCTTTATATGCAAATCTTCCATTTGCACAGGCACCAGGAATGGGACTTAATGCATTTTTTACTTACACTGTTGTATTGACAATGCACTATACTTGGCAGGAAGGTCTTGCTGCTGTATTTATTTCCGGTATTTTATTTATAATAATAACACTAACTTCTATAAGAGAAAAAATAGTTGAAGCAATTCCACAGACTTTAAAACTTGCAATATCAGGTGGTATTGGACTATTTATTGCAATTATCGGTTTGAAAAATGGTGGGATTGTAGTTGCAAATTCAGATACTTTAGTTTCTTTTGGTAAACTAATTGAACCAGGTCCTGCACTTACACTTATAGGATTACTTATAACTTGTGTTCTTATGGCAAGAAAAGTTAAAGGTTCAATGTTAATTGGAATACTTATTACAACTGTAATAGGAATACCAATGAAAATTACTCAGCCAGTTGCATTAAATCAGCTTGTAAGTTTACCAAAGGGATGGTCTACAACATTTATGAAAATGGATTTTTCAGGACTTCTCGATGCAAAAGGCGGAATAACTGCTGCTATAACAAGCCTTATTATGGTTGTTGTAACAATATGTCTTGTAGATTTATTTGATACACTTGGAACATTGGTTGGAACTGCTGAAAAAGCGAACATGCTTGATGAAAATGGTCAAGTAAAGAATCTTCCAAAAGCACTTATTTGTGATGCTGTTGCTACAACTGCAGGTTCTATTTTCGGAACAAGTACAGTTGTTACATATGTTGAATCAACTTCAGGTGTTTCAGAAGGTGGAAGAACAGGACTTACTTCATTTGTAGTAGGTATATTATTCATATTTGCACTATTATTTTCAGGATTAGTTGGAATGGTTCCAACACAAGCTACTGCACCAGCACTTATAATAGTTGGAGTTTTGATGATGTCATCAGTTACAAAAATTAATTTTGATGATTTTACAGATGCAGTACCAGCTTTCCTTACAATTGCTATGATGCCATTTACTTATAGTATTGCAAATGGTATAGCATGTGGACTTATATCATATCCAATAATGAAAGTAGCAACAGGACAAGGTAAGAAAGTACACCCACTTGTTTATATATTAGCAGTTATATTTATTATAAGATTTACACTTTTACCACAATAAACAATGATCAATGTACGAATGATCAATTATGAAAGACAAGGAATAAGAGACAATGATCAATGTACGAATGATCAAATTTCAATTATGAAAGATAAGAAACAATAAACAATGATCATTGAAAGAATGGGACCACTGCACTTTTAGTGCGGCGGTCCCATTTTTATTGTCATTATAAAGTGTACAGGATATTATTTTTTACTGCTATCTTGTTTAATGAATTTTTTAAGTAAATTATGATTTAATATGTCATCATTGTATTCAAGTTCTGTAATGGTTTTGTTCTTAAGACCTGTTAAATATGCATTTGGCTTTACAGCTTTACCTGTCTTAATATCATAGTAGGTATTGGTATAAGAAGCATAGAAGTAATTTTTATCTACGAAAGAGCCATTTCTGAATTTAACAACGTTTGTTTTATCGTTTAATAAATCCGTTCCAAACATATACTTGTTGTTAAGTCCAAATATATTTGCAAGGGTTGGATAAAGATCAATTTGACCAGCTGGTATATTATTTACTCCCTTGTTTGCATCGTTTGGAAAATGAATCATAAGAGGAACCTTCTGAAGGTTATTCCAATCTAAATCTGATGCATTTTTAATACCAAGAAAGTCATACATGCCTTGAGATTCATTCTTAGGTATTGCATAATGATCGCCATACACAACTAAAATAGAATTTTTAAGTACTCCATCTTTATCAAGTTTGTCTAAGAATGTTCCTATTTGAGTATCTGTATAATGTATTCCATTTAGATAGTCTCCTATAAATGTACCTTTGTATTTTCCAAGATTTAAAGTGTTCCCATAGCCCTTTTGGTCATCGTAAGGGAAATGACTGCTTAGAGTTATTAGGAATGAATAATATGGCTGCTTTAAATTTTCTATTCTAGGAACAGTTTGATTAAAGAAGGATTTATCACTTAACCCAAGACCAACTTGTTCGTTCATATTATAACTTTTTTCAGCATAATAGTTTGAAAAATCTTCAGCTTTATACATTACGTTTCTATTCCAAAAACCTTCTTGGTATCCATTGTAGGCAACACTTGTATACCCTTTATTGTTAAATTGTTTTGGAATTGAATCGTAGGTATTACCAGGGTACATGTAATATGCAGCACCAGTAGCAGCTGGATAGAGAGAATTAAGTGACAAAAATTCAGCGTCAGAAGTTGTTCCAGAAGCAACTTGATAGTAATAGTTATTGAAGTACATACTTTTTCCAATCCATTTATTAAGATTTGGAGTTATTTCTTGTCCGTTAACCTGCTTATTGATTACAAATTGCTGTAGTGCTTCAACTTGCAAGACAATGAGGTTTTTACCATTTCCTATATTCTTAAAAGTTACACCTTGAGGGGCATCCTTTTCATCAAGATATGCTTTTATTTTATCCTGTTTTTCAGTAGAAATTGCTTTCATATTGGTTACTTTTGTTGATGCAACATTGTATGCATCAAGTACGTGGAAATTTAAATCTCCAAGATATTTATCAAGATATAATCTACTTGACATGTTTGCAATAAGTCCTGGCTGTTCTTTGTTTAAGCTAGAGATTTTTTGGGCATCCCATGCAGTACCAATGCAAAAGAATACTAAAAAGAATGCTAATCTTGGTACAAATTTTAATTGTGGTCTCTTTATACGTTTCTTATAAAGTCCCATAATAGGTAGAAGTATAAAGCAATCTAATAAGTTTAAAAAGTCTGTTGGATATAAAACGTCTTTTAAACTTGAAGATACTCCTCCAAGCATTACTCCATTTCTTATAACAGATATTGATATAATATCTTTAAAATATCTATAATAGGCAGCATCAGCTATTACAATTATACTAATAACTATATCGAAAATATAAAGAAAGCGCATCCTTCCTTTGTTTTTAAATAAAAGTGAAAAACTTGCCACAATTATTATTGAGGAAAGAACTGGTGGTACTATAAAGTGGTAGGTGAAATATTCAGGGGATATAATCTTTTCATAATTTACAAGCTTGTACAAAATAATAGGTATAAAAAATATTATATCAAGATTGTTAATTATAAAATTCTTTATAACACCTAAAATGGTATATATCTTTTCTTTCATTAGTAAGGCCTCCATTAATTTTTAGTGTAAATAAAAAAATATAAAAGAACAAAAAATTGCGTAAATTCAACAATTATAACTAAAATATAACTTAAAACTATGTATATGATAGAAACAAATTGTTAAAAAATTATATTTAATAATTAACATGAATTTATTAAACAACACTTAATAATTATATGTAATTAAGCTGTTGTTTTCAATACAATATGCATAAAAGAGATATAAATCAAAATAAACATTTACATATAAATAATATTATTGCATAATTGAATATAGGAATAAATATTGAAATAATGTAATGATAAATTTTGGAGGGCGATAGTGTGTCACAAAAAAGTAATGAGAATAAACAAAAAAATGGAGTAAAATTTATTGATTCTTTTGTTGGAGCAATTATAGATGAAGCTATTGTAGCGATTATAGCAGCGTTTGTACTTTTCTTTAGTGATTTTATAATGAATTTTATGGGATACACAATAGGAGATAAAGTTGGTATGTTTGCAATATTATATATAATTGTAAATGTATTTTATATTTCTATATTTGAATCCTCAAGAAAATCAGCAACTCCAGGCAAAATAGTATCAAACGTGGTAGTCATAAAAAGAAGGGACTCCCTTTCTTAGAAAATAAAATAGGAGAAGAAAACATGAAAAATAATATTGAATATGAATTTAATATTGTGGATACTGAATTTCCTGGCATTGGTATAGCTTATGAAGAAAATAGAAAAATTCAAATAAAGGGCACAGTGCCAGGCCAAAAGGTGACTGCAAGAATTGTAAAGGTTAGAAAAGACTACGCAAAGGCAAAACTTATAAAGGTAATAGAAAAGATACCTTCAGAGATAGAAGTTAAATGTCCTCATTTTGAAAACTGTGGTGGGTGTACATATCCTTTCCTTTCATATAATGAGCAGCTAGACTTAAAGGAAAAGCAAATTAAAAGATTGTTTGGGGAAAATGAAATTTCAAATTTCGAATATCTTGGTATAAGTCCCAGCCCAAAACAAGTTGAATATAGAAATAAAATGGAATTTAGTTTTGGTGACATGAAAAAGGGCGGTGAATTAACCCTTGGAATGCACGCTAAGAATGTTCCATTTGGAGTTGTAACTACAGATAAATGTAACATTATCCATGAAGATTTTAAGAAAATACTAACTGCAGTTTTAAACTATGCAAAAGAAGAAAATCTTCCTTATTATAAGGTTGTAAAACACGTTGGATTTTTAAGAAACCTTGTTATAAGAAGAACTGAGAACACTGGAGAAATTTTAGTAAACCTTTTAACAACTTCTCAGGCTGAAATGGATGAGAAAAAGTTTGCAGATGAGATTTTAAAACTTAAACTTGAAGCTAAAGTAGTTGGAATACTCCACACTATAAATGATGGCCTCTCAGACACTGTAGCAAAAGATGAACTTTATATTTTGCACGGCAGAGACTATATAGTTGAAAAGGTTTTAGGCCTTAATTTTAAAATTTCACCATTTTCATTCTTCCAAACCAATACTGCTGGAGCTGAAAAATTATACAGCATAGTAATGGATTTTATGGGGGATGCCGCAAAGAAAACAGTTTTTGACCTTTACTGCGGTACAGGAACTATAGGCCAAATTGCAGCTAGAAATGCAGAAAAGGTAGTAGGCGTTGAATTAATAGAAGAAGCTGTTGCTTCTGCAAATGAAAATGCCAAAGAAAATGGACTTTTAAACTGCAAGTTTATAGCAGGTGACGTTGCAAAGGTAATAAATGAAATTAAAGAAAAGCCTGATATAATTATTCTTGACCCACCAAGGCCAGGAGTTCACCCAAAGG
Organism: Clostridium sp.; assembly: GCA_028692255.1. Classification (GTDB taxonomy): domain Bacteria; phylum Bacillota; class Clostridia; order Clostridiales; family Clostridiaceae; genus Clostridium_I. Next base: position 15,510 of record JAQUXS010000028.1, on the reverse strand, counting down.
CAATGAAGTATGTAATAGACTTTGCACCAAAGGAGATAGTCTATGTTTCTTGTAACCCTAAAACATTGGTTAATGATTTGCATGTGTTAAAGGGCAATGGCTATGAATTGGAGAAGGTGGAGCTTATGGATATGTTCCCTGGAACTGGGCACGTTGAGGTGGTAGTTAAGCTTAAAAGGAAAGACAGTTAGAAGTATTGATATAACTAGATTTATAAAATGTTAAAAATAGTATATGTTTCCTTGGATGTGGGTAGGAAACATATAAAAAATAAGATATTGATAATTCAAAAACCTTAGGCGTTTAGAAAACGCTTGAGGTTTTTTGTAAACTATGAAAAAACGTGGAAAATAAGTTTGCCTTTATATTAGAAAAATATGGAATATCTATACGCATATATAGAGAGATTAAGTACTCATAAACTTATTTAACTAGTTAATCCAATAGAAAGATGAAAATCCATTAGCACCTCAATTGTAAATCGACTTGCAGCCCTTCCAATATCAACTAGGTTGTATTAATAATAATAAATATTTATCAGATAGGTTGTTGCATCCTAGCTTACAAAAGATTGGTTAATTACCAGTCTTTTTATTTGCTCATTAATTTCATTTTATATATCCTATGCTTGTTGGCGGTAGAATGGAGGACATATATGTCTAAATTTTTTACTTATGAAGAAAGACTTGAATTGCAAAAATACTTAAAAGAGAATCTTTCATTTAAAGAAATTAGCCGCAGGCTAGGAAAAAATTCAACTACTATTTCTAGAGAAGTCCGAAAGTATAGTTCCCAAATTGCTACAGGTTACCCTGGATTTCCATTCAATGCTTGTAAGAATCGCATTAACTGTAGAAATAAGAAGGTCTGCGATAAACAATGCACTAGAAAATCGGATATCTACTGTAAGCTTTGTATTTCTTGTAATTCAAACTGTCTAGAGCTTATTGAAGAAGTTTACACCGCTAGATTCAGAGTTCCTTATGTTTGCAACGGTTGTGAAAGCATTTGTAAATGTACGCTTTTAAAAAGCATATATGATGCAGAGCATGCCCATATCAAGGCACATGAATCTATATCACAGTCACGAAGTGGCTTGTGTGTATCTGAAGATGAAATCGCCAGATTAAATAAGATTATTTCGCCACTTGTTCAAAATGGTCAGTCTGTAAATCAGATTTACATTAATCATGAAGATGAACTTATGTGTAGTGAAAAGACTATTTATAATTACATCGATGCGTGTCTTTTTGATGTCAGGAACATTGATCTTTCAAGGAAAATAAAGTTTCGTGAGCGTTATAAGAAGCCTGAATTTAAAGTAGATAAAGGCTGCCGCGTTGGTCGCAATTATAAAGCTTTCTGTGCATTTATTGAAAAGAATCCTGATATTGCAGTGGTACAAATAGATTCTGTGATTGGTATCAAAGGTGGTAAATGCCTCTTGACCATTCACTTCGTGGATTGTAGTTTAATGTTGGCATTTTTAAGAGATGCCAACACCTCAAAGTCTGTAATTGATGTTTTTAATCAACTTGATAAATTACTGGCAAAAGACACTTTCAGTAGACTTTTTCCTGTTATCCTTACGGATAATGGGAGTGAGTTTTCCAATCCTAAAGCAATAGAATATCGGGAATCTGCACCATTTTTACGTACTAATGTTTTTTACTGTGATGCAGGTAGCCCTTATCAAAAAGGAGCTATTGAAGTAAACCATGAATTAATACGAAGAGTACTTCCGAAAGGAACAAGTTTTAATAAGCTTACCCAGGAAGATATCAATCTAATGATGAATCATATTAATTCATACAAAAGAAAAAAGCTGAATAATCGAAGTCCATACGAAACATTCAGCTTTTTTCACGGAGAAGAAGTCTTGCATAAACTTGGATGTGCACCGGTTGCCGCCAGCGACATCATGTTAAAGCCTGCTCTTCTAAAAAAATAATAAAAATGCGTGCCGCCAACCATTAATCTATCTAAGAAATTAAGGGGTGGATTCTCCGATTACAAAAAAATCGAGAGGGAGTCAACCTCCATTTAGCATGCTTATTTTTAATATAATACTTCAATAAATGTGAAAAATCAAACTGCATTTTGGTTACAAAAACTGCATCTCATTTACAAAACATGCATTTCGAATACAAAAGTGGCGTTTCGTTTACAAATATTCACTTGTCAGTTACAAAGATTGCTTTTCGGTTTACAAAATTGCATCTAGTGTTACTATTGAGTTGAGAAACAAATGTTCCTGCATTTGAAATGAAAAAATCGCATTGCAATGCGAATATCTATTGCCAATATGGGATAAAAGTGATATAATATATATTAGTAATTTATTGAGTTAATGATACGAAGAAGGAGAAAACGATGGCTGTATCTTATAACAGATTATGGAAACTATTAATAGATAAAAAAATGAGTGCTGCCGATTTACGAAAAGCCGCCGATATTGCTCCGAATACTATGACTAGAATGAGAAAAGACAAGGAAGTAACGATGACTGTATTGGAAAAGATATGCGATGTCCTGGAAGTGGATTTTGGGGACATTGTTGAATATAAAACTATAGATGGTATGGAGGTGCAACGTAGTGCTGAAAGATAAAAGTCTAACATATGTTTCTCTCTTTAGTTCAGCTGGCGTTGGTTGTTATGGCTTTCATGAGGAAGGTTATCACTGTATTGCGACTAATGAGATTCTTCCAAGAAGAATTGAGGTACAGCGTGTCAACCACAAATGTGAATATGATACTGGCTATGTAGTCGGAGATATAACAAGTTCTGAGGTTAAGCATAAAATCTATGATGAAATAGAGTGGTGGAAAGCAAAAGGTAATGACAGGGTGGATGTTGTTGTGGCAACGCCCCCGTGCCAGGGAATCAGCGTAATAAACCACAAGAAAAATTCAAAAGAAATCAACCGTAACAGTTTAGTTGTGGAATCAATAGAAGTTATTAAACATATTAAGCCACGATTTTTTATTTTTGAAAATGTTATGGCTTTTCAAAAGACGCTTTGTATTACCCCAGATGAACGTGTCGAACCAATTGGTGAATACATAAAAGAGGCTCTTGGATATGAATATATTATCTCTGGGCGTATTTTGAATTTCATGAATTATGGTTCAAATTCATCTCGAACCAGAACTTTGATGATTGGTGTGGATAAAAAGTATCGTAATAACATTACTCCGTTTGATTTGTACCCTAACTTCAGACCTGAGAAAACATTACGAGAAGTAATTTATAATTTACCAAGATTAGATTGGGGTGAAATCGATGGAGATGATTTCTATCATGATTTTAGAACATACAGCACATCTATGAGAAGTTGGATTCATGACCTTAAAGAGGGCGAGTCAGCATTTGATAATGAAGACCCGCTGAAAAGGCCACATAGGGTGGTAAATGGAGAGATTGTAGAAAATATCCGTAAAAACAGAGATAAATACACCAGGCAGCCTTGGAATAGATTTGTTCAATGTGTTCATACAAGAAATGATCAGTTGGCGGCTCAGAACACTATACATCCAGAACAGGATAGAGTTTATAGTATTCGGGAATTAATGGAAATGATGACCATTCCTGCCGACTTTAGATGGATGAATCATTCTTTGGATGAACTGAATGCAATGACGAATGCACAAAAACAGAAATTGTATAAAATGCATGAAGTAAATATCAGGCAGTGCATTGGAGAGGCAGTGCCAACGGAAATCATGCGTCAGATTGCAGCGAAAATCAAAGGGACTCTTTTTGACAAGCGTGGCGATGCGGCTAAGGTGAATAAAATCATTGCTGATTACGATCTGACGGATAGAGATAAACTGACCGATTTTCTCAAACAAAATCCTTTGAGTTTGGATATTGCTTCACTTATGCGTATTACGGAATTGTGTAATGCTAAACGTGAAAAGAATGCCGCTTTTTACACAAATAAGTTCATCGTCAATGAGATTATGGGGCAGTTGCCTATATTCGGAAAAGCTGAAATAAGAATTTTAGAGCCATCAGTAGGAGCTGGAAGTTTTGTCCCTTTTCTGTTTAAGCAATATGAAAATGTTCCTCATGTTATCTTGGATGTAGTAGATATTGATGAGGAAAGCATCGAGAATTTTGAATTGCTTCTTGAAAGAATAGGGGTCCCACGGAATTTCACAGTAAACCGGATTTGTCATGACTTTTTGACCTGGAAACCAACAGAAAGATATGATTTGGCAGTTGGAAATCCTCCGTTTTCAAAACTAAAAAATCATTCTGCTGAAATAACGATAGCATTGAAGAAAAACGCAAACCAGAAGACTAATAATCTGGCGGAAATGTTCCTCGAAAAATGTATGAGGTGCAGCGATTGTGTTGCATTGGTGCTGAATAAAAATATCCTTGCAACAGAGGAATATGAACCGACACGAGGGTTATTGCGTACCGTGCGGATGGATGCAATTATTGATTTCGGACGATACGGATTTACAGGGGTGTCTATTGAAACGATGTGCCTGGTTGTTTATCCGAAGCAAAAACCGAAGGATACAACTGTTTACAGTATGAAATACAATAGAAGATATACACGAAGTCAGGATTATATAACTGATGCTAAATATCCTTCATTTCTGATTTATAGGGATGAGCAGTTTGATTCGGTTGCTGAAAAACTTGATTTTGATGTTTTTTCTGTTTTCAGGGATAGGCAGATAACAAAAGCAATCACTAAACCTGTACAGTCAAAAAATTCAATATGGGTTATAAAGGCAAGAAATATTAACGATGATGGACTAGGGGTTACACATATATCAAATTACGATGTGTTCTTGCCAAGAGAGAAAGTAGAAACGGTATCTGTATCAAGATTCATGAATGATAATAGTGTGTATTTGACACCAAATATGACATATAATCCAAGAGTGATTGAGAATTTATCTGATACCATTCCAGATGGTTCGGTTGCGGTTTTGATACCCAAACAGCCAATGAGGTTGACGGCAGATCAAAAAGCATTTTTCTCCACGGATGAATATCGCCGATTCTACAGGATTGCGAGAAACCTTTCCACACAGTCAATTAATGTTGATAACAGCAGTGTATTTTTTTATGGGGTGTTAAAAGATGACAAATAATATACTATCAAGATTTATAGAAGAACATAATTATGATGTTCGTGTATCTGGTAATGGAAGATGGATTGACCAGAAGTGTGCATTAGATGCAGTCTGCTTTGTTGCAGACTGTATCGTTGATTATATACAGAAAGGTGGGAAACAGCCATTTCAATCCCCAGATATCTGGCATTCAGAGTATGCTATTGAAAATGTGCAGCATCTGTTCGCAAAGCCAGACCCAACTATCCGCACTACTTTGGATGAGTACAATAAATTTTTTCGACAACCGATGAAAATGATGGCAGCTGCTGGGGTACTCAGAGAGGATGGTGTAGTAAATAATACTATCCAGTTCAGCGTAGAGAAAATTGAGGTTCTGGAATACATTGCCTTGCGTGAGCGTAACTCTTTTGAATTTCTGTGTATGTATATTGAGAAAACTCTTAAAGATAGCGGATTATGGGACAGCTTTGAAACTTTTTTTGATTTGCAAACAAAAGGGGCATTGAATGAGTTAAAGACAAGATTTTCTGATTTTTGTATCAGATATACACCAATAAACACAACAGTTGAAGCAAATCGAATTTTTATTAAGGTGCTAAATCCTTTGGCTTGCAAACTGCATATTAAAGGAGTCGAAAGGGGTAGGCTATCTAAGGGTATGATTACATATGATAAAATTATGTATAATCAGGCAAATTGGCGTGATAAAGCTGTGGGAAAGGACAAGAATATTGCTCGCGGAGACTTTATTCAGGCTCCGCAGAATAATCAGATGTATCAGTACAGAGTGACAAGGGCAATAAAATACCTTCGCAAGTTTAACGATAAGTACAATGAGGGTAGATCAGAAGTACTTGATAAATTTTCTGTTGGAGAAATGGCAACTCATATGCATCATATTTTCCCAAGAAATGAGTACAAGGAGATTGCAGATTACATTGAAAATCTCATTGCATTGACAAGTGGTCAGCATTTGCAGGAGGCTCATCCGAATGGTAAAACGACTGTGATTGACAGAGCGTACCAGTATACATGTCTTATTACCAAAACTGAGAGCATTAGAAAAAATATTGCAAGCAATCATGGTGAACCTGTCATTTATAATTTTGATGATTTTATGTTCGTTCTGGACACAGGTTTGAGAACAGACTATTTTGAGGCTCTACCATATGGTGATTTTAATTCTGTTTTGACGGGAATAGAATTCAACTATTAATTGTGCAACTATTTTTTATAAAAATTCATTGATACAATTGAAAAAATTAAAAGCACTCTTGATGAAATTAATTTTGATTATGATGAAGCGATAAGTAAATTAGGACAAGTAGCAAATGTTAATAAAAGAAATAATGGATATAAATTTTCAATTAATGATCATATAAGAGGTTTGATATTGGCTATGTTCAGTAATCAAAGACCATGGGGACCAATTGCTGAAAATATACAGAAAATTGATAATATCTTTTTTTGTTATGATAAAAATAAAATTCTTAGTACAGATAAGAAGTTCTTTATTGAAAAACTCACTGAAATCAAATGTGGTAATAGAGCTATAGTTAAGCAAATGAATAGCTTAAATTATAATATAGAAATTTTTGAAAAAATAGAGAATCAATATGGGAGTATAGATATATTTATTACTAGTGATGATCCAAGTAATATTGCTAAAAAATTAGGTAATTTGGGAGAATATAAACTAAAGCAAATAGGATATACGCTTGCACTTGAGTATTTAAGAAATGTTGGAATATCTGCAATTAAGCCAGATATTCATATTAGACGTATATTAAGTAAAAATCGTTTAAACTTATGTGAACATTATCCATCAGAGTAAGAGGCAGTGCAAATATTATCAAAGCTTTCTAAACAAGCAGATGTTAATATGACATATTTGGATAATTTATTATGGATTTTTTGTGCTGTAGACTATGGAAATATATGTGGTGAAAGGCCTAAATGCAATTTATGTAACCTAAAAAATTTATGCAATTATCAATGTTAGCAAAAAGTATAGAAAACAAAGTTATTCTAAATATTCTATTAAGAGTAAAAGAATTAGTAAAAATATAACTATTTTCTAAAATATGAGAGTATTATTTGTGGCTTTCTTATTGTCATTTAAATACGTACCCGTTGCCCTTGATAATTCACTGTGCCATAAATGTTACTTAATAATGAAAACCATTACATATGTCAAGTGAAACATTACATTTGTAATGATATATTAATGACAAATTACAGATGATTATAAAGCTAAATATTAGTAAAATTAATATTGTAAACGTTTATAAGAACTAACCGGTTTAATTAAATTTTAAAATATGCATATAAGTTATCACTTAGCCTCAATATCTAGCATGTTAAATCTTGTTTGAAATTCTGGGGGAATAATAAAAAATCACTCTCAGGGATTAAGATAAACAGAAGCCTAAGGGTTTCTGAATACACTTTGATTTTAAAGGAGGGGAAAAATGAGGTATGTAATATTAGTAAGTCATGGGAAATTTGCATCAGGGCTTTATAATGCATTGTCAATGCTTGCAGGTAAAAGTAGAGAAGGCATAATGTTTCAAGGCTTAGAAGATGGAATGAGTACCGATAAATTTGGCGAAAAATTTGAGATGCTTATTGAAAACATTACAAATGAAGATGAAATTATTCTTTTCGGTGATATTATTGGAGGCTCTCCTTTAACTACAGCTGTAAACATATTGTTAGGTAAAGGATTATTATCAAAAACACTTGTAGTTGGTGGGATGAACCTACCTACTGTACTGACAACAGTTTTGATGAAAGATTCCATGAGCATGGAAGAATTAAAGAAAACGTTATTTGAAACAGCAGCGGAGTCAATAAAGGAATTTAAACTACTTGATACAGAGGAAGAAGATATTTAGGAGGGGTAAAAATGTCAGTTTCGTTTTTAAGAATAGATGATAGGATGATACACGGACAAACGTGTACAAGATGGGCTTTAGAGTACCCATGTGATGGAATAATAGCTGTTAATGATGCAGCTGCTAATAATCCAGTATTAAAAGCAGCTTATAAAAGTGCAAGTGGTAAAAAAACATTTGTATGGACTTATGATCACTGGAAATTAAAATGCGATAAGGTTTTGCAAAGTGATACTAGGTATTTTCTTATTACAAAAGAGCCTATTCTTATGTCTAAGATTTTGGTTGAGGATAAGTTTGATCCTGGTATTAAAGAAGTTATTGTAGGACCATGTAACGATAGACCAGGAACGGTAAGGCTAGGAAATAATCAATCTATAAATCAGAAAGAAGCAGAAGCTTTTGAAGCTATTATGCAAGCTGGTTACAGTGTAGAATTTGCACTTATTAAAGAAGAAGCAATAGGAAATTGGAAAAAATTTAGAGGGCAATTTGGATTTAAATAACTTTTAATATACTAAGGGGGGTAAATCGTTATGGAAATAAATTGGATTCAAGCGGCATTATTTGGATTATTTGCATGTCTATCAAGTATGCCTGGCATGGGCGGTACTACTTTTGGTAATTATACTTTAGGAAGACCTTTGGTAGCAGGTTTAGTAGTTGGAATTATTTTAGGTGATGTGAAAACAGGTATTATAGTTGGAGCAGCAATTCAAGTAGTTTATATTGCATTAGTTGCTCCAGGTGGAACTGTATCTGCAGATGTACGTGCAATTAGTTATATCGGCGTACCATTAGCTATAGCAGCAATTAAAGGAATGGGGATAAATCCAAGTTCTACAGAGGCAACTCAAATGGCAACTGCATTAGGAGCTGCAGTTGGAACTTTAGGAACTGTTTTATTTTATGGAACAGCAACTATAAACTTGGTATGGCAGCATATAGGATGGAAAGCAGTAGATAAGGGTGATTTTGAAAAGCTTTATTTAGTTGACATGGGTTTGCCATGGATTTCTCACATTATTTGTAGCTTTATTCCAGCACTTATTATTACAAAAATGGGTTCTAGCATGGTTAAACTTATGAAGGTAGCATTACCAATGAATGGTATACCAATGAAAACTTTATTTACAGTAGGAAGTTTACTTCCAGCAGTAGGAATTGCAATATTGTTAAAACAGGTTGTATTAAAACCAAGTGATTTTGTAACATTCTTTTTAGGTTTTACTTTGGCAGCAGTTATGAAAGTTAACTTAATAGGAGCAGCAATAATAGGTGTTTTCTTTGCAATAATGAATTATAGAATTAGAATGCTTCAATTACAAAAGCCAGCTGTAGCTAAGGCCACAGGTAACGATGATGATGAGGAGGACATATAGTATGGAAAAGAAAAAAATATCTAAAAAAGCGTTAAGTAAATCTTTTAGAAATTGGTTCTATGGAAATTTAACTTGTTTTTCTCAAGAACACATGCAAACTTTTGGTTATCTTTGCGCAATGCTTCCAATCGTTAAGGATCTATACGAAACAAAAGAAGAGCAAAAAGAAGCTATGGAAACTTATAAAGCATTCTTTAATACAGAGCCTCAGATTGGAACATTAGTTGTTGGTATGACAGCTGGTCTTGAAGAAGCAAGAGCTAATCATGAAAATATAGATGGTGAAATGATAAATGGTATTCGTGCTGGACTTATGGGACCTTTAGCAGGTATTGGAGATTCATTAATAGTAGGTACCTTAATACCAATACTTTTAGGAATAGGTTTAGGACTTTCAACAGGGGGTTCTCCTCTAGGAGCAATATTTTATATTATAGTTTGGAATGTTCTAATGACTTTTGGAATGAGATGGGCTTATTATAAAGGATATGAGCTAGGTGGTAAAGCTGTTGAGATGGTTGTTGGAGAAAAAGCTACAGCTGTCCGTGAATCTGTAATCATGGTTGGAACTATAGTAATTGGTGCAGTTGCCGCTACTTGGGTAAATATTAGTACATCATTTAAAATGTACAATGGACGTGGTGGAATAATTATAGATTTGCAAAAAACTCTAGATGGAGTTTTTCCTAAAATTCTTTCTGCTGCAGCTGTAATTTTTGCATGGTGGCTTATGTCAAAGAAGAAGATATCACCTACAATAGTAATGTTAATCTTTTTAATAATAGCTTTTGTTGGAGTTTTGATAGGATTCTTTAATCCAGGATTATCTTATTAATTAAAAGGTAATTATGATGCATGTATAACTTAATAGCCCAGTGGGTAACCATATACGAGGTATTGATATGAAAGATGAAGAAAAAAAACAAATGCTTTATGAGGCAGAGAATCAAAGTAAGCTTTTAAAAAAATTATCTAAGTGGTCTATAAATGCTATGGGATTATCAAGTGTAGGTATTGTTATAGCTTACTATGGTCTATCACATTCTGGAATGAAGTTTACTTTTGGAGTTTTTGGAGTTTTGTTTACTGTGATTTGTGCTATAGCATGCCTTCTAATTAACTTGGCAATAAGAAATGGTAGAAAAAATGTTAATAATATCTTGAAAATAATTAGTAATAAGTAAATTTAATGTGCTGGTTATGCAAGAGAATGTATTAACATAAATAATTTAAAAGGACAGTATTTTGGAATATTAATAAAAATTGATATTTCAAGATACTGTTTTTTATTGTATATGATTACATTTATTCGAGCATAAATGAAAGAAAATGAAAAAAATATATGGTAAAATAAAAGTTAAAGTTAACAAATGAACAATTAAAAGTAATATAATATAAAGATAGGGTTAAGTTATTAGGTGGGGTGATGTAGGTGATTAGAGTATTAATTGCTGATGATCAGGAGTTAATTAGGCAAAGTTTGAAAATTGTTTTGAGTGCAAATAAAGACATTGAAGTTGTGGGAACTGTATGCAATGGAAAGGAAGCAATTAAATTAGCACGCAGGTGTAAAATTGATATAATATTAATGGACATTTGTATGCCAGAAATGAATGGGATTGAATGTACAAAAATTATAAAAGAAACTTATCCAAACATTAAAATTATAGTGCTTACTACTTTTGACTATGATGAATATATATTTAATGCTTTAAAATATGGAGCTAGCGGATATTTACTTAAGGGTGTTTCTATGGATGAACTTGTAGGGGCAATTCACACTGTTGTAAATGGAGGGGCGATGATAAATCCAGATATAACCACTAAGGTGTTTAAGCTATTTTCTCAAATAGCTCAAGGCGATATTTCTATTCAGGTTGGTGCTAAAAAGAATGTAGATGATATATGTGACACAGAATGGGATATAATAAAGTGCATTGGTTTTGGGTTATCAAATAAAGAAATTGCAAAAAAGCTCAGATTATCAGAAGGAACTGTTAGAAATTATTTAAGCAGTATATTAAATAAACTTGATTTTAGAGATAGAACACAATTGGCTATTTGGGCAGTGAAAACCGGAGTTGTAAAAAAAATGGTGATAAAAGAGGAAGCTAAAAGTATATATTAATGTTTAGAATATTATTCTTGCTGTTATAGAATTCAATATGCGTTGCTGAAAAAAGAATTGGAAAAACAGCAAAAAGCTTAATCTGAAGAAAGTATTATTTATCGGGAACGTATATATATTTGTGCAAATCAAATCTATGTACGCTCTTTTTATATGAAGAATATGCAAATGTGAACAAATGTTAATTTTGTAGAAAATTTTTTTGTTGTTTAATATAATTAAAATAAATAATAATAGTAACATTGGTGAAATGATGAATTTATAGAAAAATGAATAGGAGAAATTGAAATGGCACATATTCTTATATGCGATGATGATATAGCAGTTCACACCTCTCTTGGCATATATTTAGAAGCAGATAATTTTTTATATACCGGTGTATATGACGGAAAAGAGTCTTTAGAAAAAGCAGTGGATGGCAAATTTGATCTAGTTATTTTAGATATTATGATGCCACATTTATCGGGAATTGATGTATGCAAAGAAATACGTAAAGTATCTAAAATTCCAATTATTATGCTAACTGCTAAGGGAGAAGAAATTGATATTCTTTTAGGTCTTGAACTTGGCGCAGATGATTATATTGTAAAACCATTTAACCCAAGAGAAGTGGTTGCAAGGGTTAAAACTGTTCTTAGAAGGTTAGAAGACATGAATGTAAAGAAGGTGGCATCTATTGCTAGATTTCGTGATCTTGAAGTAAATGCCTCAACCTACAAATTACTTTTAAATAACGTTTCAATTAGTGCTACTCCAAAGGAAATTGAAATATTATTTATGTTAATATCAAATCCAGGTGTGGCAATTTCGCGAGATGAGATATTGGATAAAGTATGGGGTGCAGATTACACTTATGTAGACAGGAGAACAATAGACACTCATATTAATAGAATTCGTTCACATTTATCTAGAGATTATGCTGAGCGAATACAATCTGTTTATGGGGTAGGATATAAATTTGAGGCGAGTATATGAAAAAAAGAGAAAAATATTTAAATATAAAAAGTTCCTTTGTTAAGATCATTTTTGTTGTAATGTTAATATTTATATTAGCTTCAATAGGATTAACCATTTCATTATATGGTTTTTACGGAAAGTATATTGAAGAAAGAGTTAAAACTACCAATCAAATAATATTTGGGGTTAATACAGGAATACTTTGCTCTATGCTTATTACTTTAGCAGTTGTGTGTCCAATTGTCTTATATGCATCTAGAAAGATGGCTAGTCCACTGGTAGAAATGAAGAAAGTTGCAATTGCTATGTCAAAGGGTAATTTCTTAGTTCGTGCAAAAGATAATTATAGTGGAGAAATGGGGCAGTTAGCAGTTACACTAAATCAGTTGGCAGCAAAGCTTTCTAAAACAATTAGTTCACTTACAATTGAAGGAGATTTGCTTCGGCAAATACTTAACTCCATGAGTGATGGATTATTGGGGTTTGATTTAGAGCAACAAGTTAATTTGAAGAATACAACTTTTGAAAAGATGTTTGGAAATGAAGTTAACTTAGAGGAATTAGAAAATGGGTTATATGAAATAATACATAAAATATCTTTGGCAGCAATTAAAAATCAAAAAACAGAAATAATCACATGTTCCTTCAAGGAAAAGAGCATTTTGATTTCAGGTTCTCCAATACGTTCTGATGATAATAGTATTGTAGGTACAGTACTGCTTTTTCGCGATATTACCGAAGCTGAAAGGCTTGAGCAAACTAGAAAGGATTATGTAGCAAATGTTTCTCATGAATTAAAGTCACCACTTACAGCTGTAAAAGGATTAATTATTCCACTTAAAGAGGGAATGGTTAAAGATGATAAAAAGAAAAATCACTTCTATGAAATTATTTATAATGAAATTGAAAGATTAAATGATTTAGTAAATGATCTATTTGAATTGTCAAGGCTGCAGTCAAGAAATACATCTTTTGATATGCAAATTGTTGATATTTTAAATATATTGTATGATCAGCAGGAAAAATTTCAAATTTTAGTAGAAGAAAAGAATATGAAACTAATTGTAAAAAAAAGTAAAAAGCAAATATATGCAAAGGGAAATATAGATCGTATTGGACAAGTATTAACTATTCTTATTGATAATGCTTTAAAATTTGCTAAGAGAGGGAGTACTATTACATTATGGACCGAGGAGCATAATGGAAGAGTTGTAGTATTTGCACATAATACGGGATCCATGATTAAGACGGATGATTTGTCACATATATTTAATCGATTTTATAAGGTAGATAAATCACATAAAGAAGAAGGTGCTGGTTTAGGTTTATCCATAGCGAAAGAAGTAATTATGAGAATGAATGGAAATATTAATGTAAAAAGTGATGGAAAAAATGAAACTTGTTTTAGTTTTGATTTAAAATTGAATGATTAATACAATAAAGACTTTCTATGAAAAATCATAGGAGGTCTTTTATTATGGTGAGAAAAAATATGTTTACAAATAAAATAATATATTTACATTGCTACAGAAATATATATAAATGCGAACAAATGTTAAATTTGGAGAAATCACTATATATATTCATTATAATTAGGTATATAAATTTTTGTAGTATATTTGCTGTTTATAAATCTCTGCAGGATCAAGCTAATAATGTTAAAAATAAAGAATAAAGAATAAAGAAGCAGTAATGGCGTTAATCAACTATTAGCAAATGAATAATTTCATTAATTAATTATGCAAAGGAGTATATAGAATGAGTATGATAAAAAAATTAGGAAGTATGCCGAAATTAGTTATTGGAAATTTAATGGCAAAGGTACCAATAGTTCAGGGTGGAATGGGAGTTGGAATTTCACTTTCTTCATTAGCAGCTGCAGTAGCTAATGAAGGTGGTGTTGGAGTTATTTCAGCTGTAGGAATAGGTATGGATGAGAAAGATAGGAGATCTAACTTTTTAGAGGCCAATAAAAGAACATTAAGGAGAGAAATTAGAAGAGCTAGAAAGTTATCAAAGGGAATTATCGGAGTAAATATTATGGTGGCTTTATCTAACTATGAGGATATTGTTAAAACATCTGTTGAAGAAGGCATAGATATTATCTTCTCTGGAGCAGGGCTACCTTTAAATTTACCTAAATATGCAGGCACCAATGGTAGAACAAAGCTAGTTCCTATAGTATCATCAGGGAGAGCAGCAGATATTATTATTAAAAGATGGATGGAGAAATATAACTATGCTCCTGATGCTTTTGTAGTAGAAGGACCAATGGCAGGTGGACATTTAGGTTTCAAAGAAGAACAAATATATGATAGTAACTATTCTTTAGAAAAATTAGTTCCAGAAGTAATTAGTGTAGTTAGAAAATATGAGATAAAGTACAATATAGCTATTCCGGTCATAGCAGGAGGCGGTATTTATTCAGGTGCAGATATTCATAAATTTATAAGCATGGGGGCATCAGCTGTTCAAATGGGAACACGATTTGTTGCAACCTATGAATGTGATGTATCACCAGAATTCAAGCAAACTTATATTGATTGTAAAGAAGAAGATATAGTCATTATAAAAAGTCCTGTGGGGTTACCTGGAAGAGCAATTAGAAATAAATTTATAGAAGATGTGAAAGACAACTTAAAAAAACCATTCAAATGTACTTATAAATGTATTAAAACCTGTGATTATAAAAAGAGTCCATATTGTATTGCCATCGCTTTAATGAATGCAAAAAAAGGCAATTTAAAAGATGGATTTGCATTTGCAGGGCAAAATGCCTACAGAATAACAAAATTAATGTCAGTAAACAAGTTGATTGAATCTTTAAAAGTAGAATTTGCTAGTGTACCAAAGTAGAGCTTAAAAATGGATTAAGGTTATTTCGCAAATAACTAATTAATGAAGGCCTTGAAAGGAGTATAAGTACAATGAAAGAATATTCAATAGGAGAGGTTATTCAAATTACTGGGTTATAAAGGACCACTCTTTTATATTATGAAGAAAAAAACTCATTGAACCTTGTAAATAGGGAATAAAAGTGGG
>JAQUXS010000027.1 GCA_028692255.1 Clostridium sp. | reverse complement strand
ACTTCCATTGACTCCTATAAGTGCAACTGCCTCACCGTTATCAATATGGATATTTATATTTTTTAATGCTTCTATATTTTCATTATAAGAATATGAAACACCTTTTATATCAATCACCAAATCACAACCTATCAAAATAAAAGTACATTACAACAAATGCTATATTTAATATAATACATATACAATCCTCCATTGTAAATCTAAACTTTCTATAAGTTATATACTCTCCTGTAAATCCTCTACACTCCATTGCTCCATAAAGCTCATCTGACATGTCTTTTGACTTTAAGAAAAGTGTTCCTATGATTCCAGTAAGAGATGATGATTTATTTTTAGTTTTTCCAATAGACCTAAGTTTAAGTGCATAGACCATATCAAGAGCAAATTCGCTTAAAACTATAATATATTTGATTGTAATATCCATTACAAATATAAAGATATCCGGCACATGAAATATCTTAAATGCCCTTATTATATCATTCCACTGTGTACTAAATGCAAACATATTTGCTGATGCAACAGTTAAAAGTACTTTTAAGCTTACAAAAAAAGCGTTATTTCCATATCCTAAAAAAATTGCTGGGAGGAAGAGGACAAATGTCATTGCAGCAGCTATTATTCCTATTTTTAAAATACTTTTAATTTCATTAACAGAAAATATATTGATTATAAAAAGGTCTATAACACCACAAATAAGTACAAAGGTAAAATTCTTACTAAGTGAGATAAAAATTATAAATACAAGCATTGAAATAAGTTTTACAAGTGCATTTAATTTAAGCTTACTTTCTTTATTTTTAACACCTACTTTTACTCTTGCTATAAATCTAAGTATTGTAATAATATTCTTGTTAATAAATTTATCACGTCCAGGCAAAGGCTCGTAACTTTCATTTTTTAAAAGCCATTCAGGCATACTATTCTCCCCTTTACTCCTTATGCATTAGTTGATTGTTTTTTTAAACTTCCAATTAATCTAAATACTATTATAAGTATTAAAACACCTGCAATTGCTGATAATATATACCCTACATTATCAGGAAGTCCTTTTACTGAATAATCCTGCATAAGTGCATTTAAACTAAAACCATGCTTCATTCCATACGGAACATACCCAAGTGATTTTCCTCCATTTGCTACTTTACTTATTTCATCAGGTGCCCATTCACCCCATGCACTTCCTGGTGCTAAAAGTCCCAGTGGTGTAGCAACTATGAGAAGTGTAATTAAAACATAAATTGGCTTCACCTTAACTTTTTCACCTTCATTTATCATTCCTGGTGAAACTTTTCTAACAAACTGTAAAACCCCCACTGTGACAATAACTTCAACCACTCCTGCTACTAAAAGATGTGGCATAAGCATTGACGGTATTGTAATCTTTAGAGGATATGGACAGTATAATGGCATATTTGATGCAGTTCTAAAAAGAAGCGGCTGAATCCCAAGTTCTATGCCTGCACATAATGCTGCGGTATTTATGCCTACATACGATCCAATGGCAGCAGCAATATATTCTCCCCTTTTACTATTGAACTTTCCCTTTATAAATTTATATATATAATACCCTACAAATGGAATAACAAAAGCCATATTAAAGCTATTTGCTCCATAAGCAAGTACTCCCCCATCTCCAAATAAAAGTGCTTGCATTAAAAGAGCCACTGACACTGAAATGCAGGCAGCATAAGGTCCAAAAATAATTGCAAGAAGTGTTCCTCCCACTGCATGTGCTGTTGTACCACCTGGTATTGGAACATTAAACATCATTGCAAGAAATGAAAGCGATGCCCCAACTCCCATTAGTGGAAGTTTGCTTTTTGGCATATCCTCCTTAATTTTTTTTACTGAATATCTCCAAATTGGCAGCATAACTACTCCCATTGCTGCACAAGTTTGAGGACTTAAATAATTGTCTGGTATATGCATTGTTATTCCCCCCTATAAGTAAAATTTTACAAAAAACAAAAAAAGTCGATAACTATTCTATAAAATAGGAATCAACCTTCGTGGTCATTATTTAAATTAAGACTATTAAATTGTTGCTAAACTATATGTTTTCGTAACATATTGTTATTATAATATCACTTAATATATAATTTGTAAATATGTACATTACATATTAAATTTATTATAATATAATTATATTATTAAGGAGGCATTTGATATGAATGTACGCATAATAGATGGTCAAGGAGCTGGAATTGGACAAACACTTATAAAAAAATTACGTAAAGATATAAATAAAGATGAAATCTACATATACGCTCTTGCCACAAATAAAATTGCCGCAGAAAACATGTTAAAATCAGGTGCCGATGAAGCTATTTGTGGCGAAAGAGCTATTTGTAAACTTTTAAATTCAAATAAACTTAATTCTATAATAGGACCTATAGGGATTTTGTGTATTGGCGGTATAAATGGCGAAATAACATCAATGATATCAAAATACGTGTTCTCGACACCTTGCAAAAAATATCTTCTTCCACTTCATGTACATGGACTGTACATACCTGGGACAAACAGCCAACAGCTTAAAGATTTAATTGATGAAATAATAGAAAACTTAAAAGAACAGCTTTAATAGGCTAACATATTTTCATTATTTCTCACATAAATAACGTATCCAATTTCTTTCCTCTACTAATTTGTATTCTACATTTTCAAATCCCGCTTTCAAAAGCATATCCCTAAGTTCACCTGGAGTTAATATTTTCATTGTTCCTAAAGCTTCATAATTATCATTTTTCTCCTTAAATTTTTTACTGTTATACATTTCATTTATAATTACAAATTTTCCACCTTTTTTTAGAACTCTCTTTACCTCTTTAAAGTTTTCAACTAAATCAGGCCAAAAGTATATTGTTTCTACTGCTGTAACAATATCAAAATTATTATCTTTAAATGGTATTTCTTCAACACTTGCTTGTAATATACTTACCTTTTTACTTTTGATAAGCTCTTCATTATATTCCTTTGAACTCTTTACGCATTCATAAGAATAGTCCATTCCAAATACATTTCCATTTTCAGCAATCTTAGAAAGTCTATTAACTGTTCTTCCACCGCCACAACCTATATCTAAAATGTTATAATTATTTTTTATATGAGCATCTTTAAGTCCAAAACTTGTAAGCTCATAATGTTTTGAATTCATATCCTCTATTACAATTCTCCCAAGCTCTCCATTTGGTTTTCTGCATTGATTTACTCTTCTTGCTAGTTCACTCATCTAAATCATCCTTTCATCTATTGGTCTTTAACACTGTTTCATTGATTACTTACATGTAATTGATATCCATTATCATTTAATTATTTCATAATTATAATCTAATTTATACTTCTCGTCAATTAATATTCATAATTATAATTTACGCTTATAAATTTTATTTATAACATCATAAAAAAACAGTATTTCACTAATATAATTCTATTATTTATAATTAAATTGAAAATAATAGAAAGGACAGTGTTATATGGACAATAATGCTCAAAAATCACCTTTATCAAATGTTTACGTTAAACTTATTATATCTATTGCAGTTGGTGCCTTAATATGGTTCATACCAGCACCAATAGGTGTTAAACCTGCAGCATGGCATATGCTTGCAATATTCGTTGCTACAATTTTAGGTTGCATATTAAAGCCTTTTCCAATTGGTGCAGTTGCCATAATTGGATTAACTATGGCACAACTTTTAAATGTAACTTCAACGGCAAAAGCTATTGCTGGCTTTGGAGAAAGCAGTATATGGCTTATAGTAATAGCCTTCTTTATCTCAAGAGGCTTTATAAAAACTGGTCTTGGTTCTAGAATAGCATATCAATTTGTAAAATTCTTTGGAAAAAGTACACTTGGTCTATGTTACTCAATAGAATTTTGTGACCTTGTAATGGCCCCTGCCACTCCAAGCAACACAGCTAGAGCTGGTGGTATAATTTATCCTATTATAAAATCGCTTTCAGATTCTTTCCATTCAAAGCCAGAAGATGGTACAGAAAGAAAAATAGGATCTTTTTTAATATTCTCAGAATTCCACGGAAATATTATAACTTCAGCAATGTTTATGACTGCCATGGCTGCAAATCCACTTGCTCAAACTCTCGCACAGAGTCTTGGTGTAAACATAAGCTGGCTTTCATGGTTTATAGCTGCACTAATTCCAGGAATTATTTCACTTATAGTTATACCTCTTATAATATATAAGATTTATCCTCCTGAAATAAAAGTTACTAAAAATGCACCTGAACTTGCAAGAAAAAAACTTAAAGAAATGGGTCCTCTAAAAAAAGAAGAAAAGTTTATGACCGCTATATTTATACTAATACTTTTACTATGGGTAACACAAACTTTAACAGGTATTGATGCAACACTTACAGCACTTGTAGGTCTTTCACTTCTCCTAATCCTTAAAGTATTAACTTGGGATGATATAAAAAGTGAAAAAAGTGCTTGGGATACTCTTATTTGGTTCTCAGTGCTTGTTATGATGGCAAATCAATTAAACAAGCTTGGTCTAATAAAATGGTTTAGTAACCTTATTGGCAGCAGCGTTCATGGTCTTAGCTGGCCTATTGTACTTCTAATTTTGCTTATAGCATATTTCTATATACATTATATATTTGCAAGTTCAACAGCACATGTAAGTGCATTGTATTCTGCATTTTTAGGAATAGCCATAGCAAGCAAAGTACCTCCTTTACTCGCTGCTTTAACATTAGGTTTCTTTGGAAACTTAATTGGATCAACTACACATTACAGTAGTGGTCCAGCGCCAATATTATTTGGATCAGGTTATGTAAGTCAAAGTAAATGGTGGAATTTAAATTTCATTTTAGGTATAGTATACTTTATAATATGGCTTGGTTTAGGATCAATATGGTGGAAAATCATAGGCTTATATTAAATTAAAGGGCGTGTGTTAAAAATGTCAAATTTAAAAGGTCAAGAAATACTTAGAAATCCTTTCTTAAATAAAGGAACTGCTTTTACGCATGAAGAGAGAAAACTATATGGACTTACAGGTCTTTTACCTAATGTTGTAAGGACTCTGGATGAGCAAGAGCAAGTAGCATACAGCAAAACAAAAACTATTAAAGACAACATGGAAAAGCATCTCTATCTTATGAATTTATACGACACAAATAGAACTTTATTCTACTATTTAGTTGGAAAACATGTAACTGAATTTCTTCCTATTATATACACACCAACCATAGGTGATGCTGTAATAAATTATTCTAAAAATTATGACACTCCAAAAGATGCAGTTTTTCTTTCAGTGGATAATAAAAAAGATATAGAAGCATCAATTAAGACTGCAGCAAAAGATCTTGATGACATCAAATTAATTGTTGTAACTGATGGTGAAGGTGTTCTTGGAATAGGTGACTGGGGTGTTCAAGGAGTTGATATATCAGTTGGAAAATTAGCTGTATACACAGTGGCTTCTGGCATGAATCCTAAAAATGTTCTTCCTATAGTAATAGATGCTGGCACAAATAATGAACAACTTCTAAATGATCCAATGTATACTGGAAACAGACACAAAAGGACTACAGGTGAAAAATACTATGATTTCATAGATGAATTTGTAAAAATATCAACAAGACTTTTTCCTGGAGTTTTAATGCACTGGGAAGACTTCGGACGTTCAAACGCAAGTACTATACTTGAGAAATATAGATCAAAAATATGTACTTTCAACGATGACATTCAGGGTACTGGGGTAATGATGGTTTCAGCAATGAACGCAATTGATAATGTTACAAAAATACCAGTAAAGGATCATAAAATACTTGTATTTGGTGGTGGTACTGCTGGAGTCGGCATATCTGATCAAATACTTCTTGAAAAAATGAGAAGTGGACTTTCTGAAGACGAAGCTCTAAAAGACTTTTATCTTATAGATAGATTCGGACTTATAACAGAAGATATGGATAACCTTACAGAAGGTCAAAAGAAATATGCAAGAGCAAAAGGTGAATTTGATAAACCTCTTACAGATCTTTGTGACATAGTTGAAGCTGTTAAACCTACTGTTTTAATAGGATGCTCTGGAGTACATGGTGCTTTCAAAGAAAATGCTATAAGAAAAATGGCAGAACTCAATGAAAAGCCTGCAATTATGCCTATTTCAAATCCAACTAAGCTTGCAGAGGCCACTGCAAAAGATTTAATAAACTGGACCGATGGAAGAGGTCTTATTGTAACAGGAAGCCCTTCAGATCCAATTGAATACAAAGGCACAACTTATAAAATAGGTCAGGCAAATAATGCTCTTTTATATCCTGGTCTTGGTCTTGGAATAGTAGTTGCAAAAGCGAAAACAGTTTCAGATGGAATGCTTTCCGCCGCTGCACATGGAATTGCATCTCTTCAAGATCTTTCATATTTAGGTGCTTCAATTTTACCTCCTGTTGCAAAACTAAAGGAAGCTTCAAAACTTGTTGCAACTGCAGTTGTAGAAGCAGCTATTAAAGAAGGTTTAAACTCCATAGAAATAACAGATGCTAAAAAGGCCGTTGAGGATGCAATCTGGGAAGCTCGATATTAAAACAAAGTTCACACTAAAATAAAATTGGATTATAGAAGCACTCCCCAATTATGATATAATATAATTGATTTTTAAATATTGGGGAGGTTTACTAGCATATGATAAAATTAATTGCTTCAGATATGGATGGCACATTACTAGATAGCAATGGTAATTTACCAAAGGACTTTTTCAGTATTTTAAGTAAATTAGTTGAAAAAGGAATAATATTTGTAGCTGCAAGCGGAAGACAATATTACACATTAGCTGATAACTTAGCAAAAGGAAAAGATAAAATTACTTTTACTGCTGAAAATGGAGCTTTTATAGTCCAAAACAATAAAGAGCTATTTTCTAAATCCATACCTAAAAAAACAGTACTTAGACTACTTAACGATTGTAGAAAAATTCCTAATTGTAAAATTGTTTTATGTGGAAAACGCAGTGCTTATATAGAAAATGGCAATGATAAAAAATTTATTGAAGAGGTAAATAAATACTATCACAAAAACACTATTGTATCTAATTTAAATGATGTCGCAGATGATATATTTAAAATTTCTATATATGATTATATTGGAGCAGCTGAAAATTCTAATTCTATAATCTACCCTAAATGGGGACAAGAACTTCAAGTTTCCATATCAGGTGAAAGATGGCTTGATATTGGCAGAAATGACGTGAATAAAGGAGTAGCTATTAAATTCTTACAAGAAAAATTTAATATAAGTGAAAAAGAAACTATGGTATTTGGAGACTACTATAACGATGTTCATATGCTAAAAAGTGCTTATCACAGCTATGTTATGCAAAATGCTCCAGATGAGATGAAACAATATGGAAGATTTACTGCTAACAGCAATAATGATGCTGGTGTAATAACAGTAATTAAGAATAAAGTTTTAAAAAAGCAAGCATAATACTTTAATATGGATTGCTGCACTAAAAATAGTGCAGCAATCCATATTTTTTCACCCCACTTACCTCTTACTTTTTACTTCTTACCTTTTTTTATTATATATTGTCTATTAAAAACTTATAGTGTATCCTTTATATATATGAGGAGTGTTAGAAATGAATTTAAAAGATCTTGAATACTTTAATTGTTTATGCAAAACTAAAAATTTTACAAAAACATCACAGATGTTATATGTATCTCAACCTTCAATTACTATGTCTTTAAAAAGACTGGAAAAGGAATTAGATACAAAACTTATAGTAAGAGATCACTCTGCCAGTGAACTTTCTTTAACTGATGCTGGCAAAATGCTCCAAAAATCTTCTCAAAACATATTAAATGAGATAAGTAAAGTTAAATTTGATATATCCCAAATAATAAGTTCAAAAGTTAAATTTGGCGTTCCACCTATGATTGGCGCTTATTTTTTTCCAGGTTTAATGCAAACTCTTGCAAAACACAACTTAGTAAATCAAATTGAACTAGTTGAAACAGGATCCTTTGCTATGAAAAACCTTTTGATTTCAGGAGAAATTCATATGGCCCTTATAGGATCACTTCAGCCTATAAAAAGCACCAAATTCAGTTCAACTATATTAAAAGTAGATGACTTTGTATTTTGCACCAACAAAAACAATAAACTTTCTGAAAAAGAGAAAATAAATTTTAGAGAATTAAAGAATGAACGCTTCATAGTTTTAGGTGATTCATATATACATAATAAAGTTATAAAAAAACTATGTGCTAAAAACAACATATCTACCAAAAACTTTTATTATACAGATGAAATACAAACTGCTAAATCACTTATTGCGTCTAATTTAGGCGTAGGAATAATGATAAATATGGCCGTTGAAAATGTAAAAAATATAATTAAGGTTTCACTTAATAATCCAATAAAATTTTATATCTCACTTATAACTAGAAAAGAACTCTGCCTTTCAAAAGATGAAGCGAAAATAAGAAATATAATACTTAAAAATTTTAATTTGTTATCTTAAAAGATTTTTCACTGCTTAGAACATCTATTTTTTCACATTCAATATTGGATACTTTTGAAAATCTATTTCCCTCTTCAACCTTTACTTTGAAAGCTTCAATGTGTTTACTACTGCCTTGTACTTCAATTTCAACAGTTCCATCCATAGAATTTCTAACCCAGCCTGTAAGGTTTAAGCTATCTGCTGTAATATATACAAAATACCTAAATCCAACTGCTTGAACTACTCCATATACTTTAATAAAATACCTCTCCATGTATATCATTCCCTTATATTTTATTCTTCTGCTTGTAAATTTTAGAAACCTATAAGTTTATAATATAATACTCATGAAAAAGCGTCAATACTGTTTAATTATATAAGTCTATTGAGCTTCACTTCCTACAAGTGTTCCCTTTGAAACTGAAACAATATACCCTACTAAAACTCCAATTAACGCTGGAAGCAGCCATCCTAATCCTTTATCATAAAGAGGAATATATTTAAATGTATTTGTTACTGCACTGAAATTGAACACTGCCCCATTTAGTGAATCAACTATGCTAAAAACTGATGTAAATAACATTCCAAACTGATATACATATTTTGAACCATTAAATAAATTATTGCAAAGAAACATAATCATAAGTATTATTGCCATTGGATAAATAGCATTTAAAATAGGTACTGATATCTTAAGAATTTGAGTTAATCCTACATTTGCAGTAATCATACTAAAAAATGAAAGTATAAAAACCCATTTTTTATATGATACTTTTGCCGGTGTTAAACTTGAAAAATATTCACTGCAAGAAGTTATAAGTCCAACTGATGTTGTAAGACATGCTAATGAAAATATTGCTCCCATTATAACAGCCCCAAAATTTCCAAAAAGGAAATTTGCTATACTTGTAAGAATTTGTGCTCCATTTTGTGCATTTGAAGATATTCCTCTGCTCTCAGCCCCTAAATATGAAAGCATTGCATAGACTATTACTAAAAGGACTCCGACTATAAGCCCTGCCTTTGTAGAATAAGATATTACTGATTTTTCACTTTTTGCCCCCATTGATTTTAAAGTAACAGAAACAACTATTCCAAAATTAAGAGCGGCTATAGCATCCATTGTCATGTAACCTTCTGAAAATCCTTTGAATAATGGAAATACCGCATAGTCCCCACTAGCTGCAGCGAAATTCCCCATAGGTTTAAGAAAGCTCCATGCAAATACAGCAAAGATTAAAAGTAGAAGTACTGGAGTTAAAACTTTTCCAAGACGATCCACAAGCTTTGTTGGTGACAAACTAAGCCAGCATGAGATAGAAAAATATACTAATGTATATAGGAACAATGGTAGCATCCCGTCTGAAAATTTACTTGATAAAAAAGGTGCTACTCCCATTTGATATGCTAGGCTCCCTGTTCTTGGTATTCCAAGGAGAGGTCCTATTGATAAATAAATTAAAATTGTAAAAACCACTGCAAAAGTCGGATTAACATGACTTGCAAGTGCGTTTAGCCCCCTTGATTTTGAGACTACTATAATTGCAAGTATTGGCAGCCCCACTGCCGAAATTATAAAACCTGCAAAAGCAATCCACATATTTTTACCAGCTAACTGCCCCAAAAATGGTGGGAATATTAAGTTTCCAGCCCCAAAAAACATTGAAAACAACATAAGTCCCACGAAAAACGTATCTTTCTTTGATAATTCTTTCATATTTAAAGCCCCCTATTTATTATAAAAAACACTTTTGATATTTATGTTTTCAAATTAAGCACCTCTTTTTTTATTATTTAAAAATATAAAAAACCCGTCCCTATAAAAGGGACGAGTTATAATCGCGTTACCACCCTGATTCCGTAAACAATGTAAAATATATAACACTGCTGCGGCACCTTAAGTACGCACATTTAATGCGCTTTCCTTTTAACGGTAGAATTCCGTTAAAGCTTACTTTGTTCAGCCTTACTTCTCTAGGATGATCTTCAGATATATTCTGAACATTAACTTTCACCAAATGTTAACTCTCTTGTTATGTTTGTACTAATAGTTCCAAACATTTAGAACAGAAATATATATTACTTTTTCCTTCATCGAATTTATTAGTTATTTTATACCATTTATAATTTTTCATGTCAAATAAACATTATAGTCATTTTTATTTTTTTACTATTTTTAAGCCTTTATAATTTAATAATTGATAATTTATAGCTATTTTATTTAATAATTATTCTGTAAATGTGTTATTTTTTATCAAAATGATATATTTGTATAAAATATAATTTTCAAAAATTTTTATATGCGTTGACAAGTCTAAATATTAATAATATTATATAAATACAAACTAAAAGTAATGAATGGAAATAGTAAAAGCCTTTACAACTATACAGAGAGCCGTGTTTGCTGAAAATCGGTTATTTTAAAGCTTTGAACTCATCCCTGAACTACAAATCTGATATTAGGATTTGTCGGTTTTCTACCGTTAAAAAGATAGATGGTTTTCACCATTAAAAAAGCGAATTCATTTTATGAATTAAGAAGAGTGGTACCGCGAGATCAATCCCGCCTCTAAATATAGAGGCGGTTTTTTTTGTACTCTAAAACAATTAGTTAGAACTTTTTACTTGCGCAAGTAAAATTTATATAAATATATTAGGGGGCTAATATATAAATATGGGGGCGTTGCACTAGGATAAAACTAATGTAACGTAAATTAGTGAAGGACTTTAACTTTGATCTGCTTATTAAAATCCTTCACTATATATTATTAAAATATTTTAGGTTGGCTATTTATGAAAGAAAAGCTTAATCTTAATAATATTGACTTTGCATTTAATATGTATTAAACTTATAAAATGTAAAATTTAATAAGACAGTTCGTAACCATCCTGTCTATATAAACAAAACTAGGGAAAACTATAGATTTATTATATAGTTTATTTGAAATTAAAGGTGGAGATTATCTCTGCCTTTTTATTTTATTATAATAAAGCCTAATTTTAAGGGATGCGCTGCTAAACTTTTGAGAGGATGTATTAATAATGAAAAAAGCAGTAGTTTTATTATCAGGTGGATTAGACTCCACAACAGCTTTATTTTTAGCTAAAAGTAAGGGATATGAAGTTTATGCTCTAAGCTTTAATTATGGTCAAAGGCATAAAAAAGAAATTGAGTGTGCTAGAAATGCAGCTAAAAATGCTGGGGCAGCTGATTTTATTTTAGTAACTACAAATATGAATGCTTGGGGTGGATCTGCACTTACAGATAAAAACATAGATGTACCTGAATCCGACTTAAAAACTGATGAAATTCCTGTTACTTATGTCCCTGCAAGAAATATGATATTTTTATCCTATGCTGCTTCATACGCAGAAGCCATAGGTGCTCAAGATATTTTCATAGGTGTTAGCGAAGTTGACTATTCTGGCTACGTTGACTGTAGACATGAATTCATTGACGCTATGGAAAACGCTATAAACTTAGGTACTGTATGTGCTGTTGAAGCTGGAAAAAAAATAAAAATACATGCACCATTTTTGCATATGACAAAAGCAGGAGAAATAAAGCTCGGCATGAAACTCGGCGTAAATTACAGTAAAACATGGACATGTTATAAAGGCGACGAGCTTGCCTGCGGCGTCTGTGACAGCTGCAAATTAAGACTTAAAGCATTTAAAGAAGCAGGCTTTCGTGATCCATTAAAATATAGAGAAGGAAATAACTAATGAATATAAAAAATCTATCGAAAATAAATAAACTTTCTATTTCTGGAATTGTAATAGCAATGTATGTTGTTATAATGTACTTTACACAGAGCTTTGCCTTTATGCAATTTCAAATAAGAATAGCAACCGCCCTATACAGTTTAGCTGCTATTTTTCCATTTTTAATTATTCCACTTGGAATAAGCAATTTTATTAGCAACGTTTTAATGGGAGGACTTGGTCTTCCTGATATTATAGGTGGCACACTAGTTGGTATTTTAACTTCAGCAATAGTATATTTGTTAGCAAGGTTAAAATTAAATGATTGGTTTATAGCAGCTCCAATTATTTTAATTCCTGGCCTTTTAGTTTCAATATGGCTTTCCTATATTCTCCATGTTAAATACATTATACTTGCCTCAAGCCTTTTAGGTGGGCAAATTATACCTGCTATTGTAGGCGTACTTTTAGTAAAACAAATTAAAAGAATCTATAGATAAAAAATAGTATGATACAAGATTAATAAAATTATTTTGTATCATACTATTTTTATGTATATTATATTTTAATTAAACAAACTATTTCAACTCATAAATTTTCTTTAAAGCACCTCAACATCAAGACTTACAATCAAACCTTTTCCTACAATATCTTTAACTTCTCTAGCTGCATTTTTAACCTTTTCCTCTGAGTCTACTACTTCAATAATTATTGGCAAACTTGTACTTAAGTCCATTATTTTAACTGTATGAAACAATTTATCCTTACCATATCCACTTATTGCCCTTGTAATAGTAACTCCTTCCATTTCAAGTTCCTTAAATTTTGAAACAATAAGTTTAATTGAATTATGACCTTTATATTTTTGATCTTCGCTAATATAAATTCTTAACATTTTGCACTTTCCTGATATACTCATATCTAATCCCTCTTTTCATTATATTTTAAAATTTTACTATATAAAAACCTATTGCAAAGCCTACTATTCCTATAAAAAGTGAGCCTATAATATATATAAATGCATTTAATTTTTCTCTATCTTTTAAAAGGTTAAAACCTTCATACATAAATGTTGAAAATGTTGTATATGCGCCTAAAAATCCATCTCCTAAAAGTGCATAAATATTTTTGTCAATTTGGCTTCCAGTTAAAATTCCAAGAAGTAATGCTCCTGTTATATTAATAACAAAGGTTCCCATGGGAATTTCTGATTTTGTTTTACTAGATATAAATTTACCTAGTAAATACCTTACAACACTTCCAAAAGTACCACCAATGCCTACTAGTATATAATCCATTATTACTCTCCCCTCTTAATTATAATATTTTTTCTCTTCATCGTCTTCTTCATCTTCTTTAGCAATAAATTTGGATATATACTCTCTTGCAACTACAATTCCAAAATATACACCGCAAAGTCCAAGTATTGTAGACACTGTTATGTAACTCAATGCTGAAAAATAAAGTCCACTATTAATTAAATTAAAAGCATCTTTACATAACGTTGAAAATGTTGTGTAAGCACCTAAAAATCCTGTTGTAATGCCTAATCTTATTTCATCCTTAATCTCTATCACTTCAAAAGCTAAAGTAAAAACAAGTGCCAGCACAAAACTTCCTGTAACATTAATTATTATTGTATTAAGCGGAACTACTTCTCTGTAATGATAAATTGAAATATTTTTTATAAAATACCTTAATATCGCTCCAAAAAATCCAAATAATCCTATATATAAACATTTTTTCATTATTTCCTTTCCCTCCTTTATATGTTTAAAAATGGGTAAAAAATACTCCTACAGATTTAAAACCTGTAGGAGTCATTAGCCTTACGCAGTTTATACGGTGAACTCCATCACCTTTTTTCATAGCTATATTTTATATTATAATTAATTATTTCAATAAATTCAAATTATATTTTATATAGCCACTTAAAAAATCTGTTTATTTTTTTAACCCATTTAAGACACTGTACATAACAGGAACTATAATTAACGTTAATATAGTGGAAAATATAAGTCCCCCCATAACAGCTATGCCCAGTCCTTGTGATATAAGATTACCATGTGAAAATCCAAGTACTAGCGGAATTAATGCCATTACTGTTGATGTAGCCGTCATAAGTATTGGCCTAAGTCTTACAGCTCCAGCTTCTAATAGAGCTTTCCTAACGCCCATGCCCCTAGCTCTATAAGTTTTTACTCTATCAAGAAGCACTATAGCATTAGTAACAACTATACCTATAAGCATAAGCATTCCTATCATGCCTGATACTGTTAATGGCTGATTTGCAATATACAATGCAGTAATTGCTCCTACGCCTGCAAAAGGAAGGGAAAATAAAATTGCAAAAGGCGTTATTGGTTCTCCAAAAGTAATAACCATTACTATATAAACAAGCATAACTGCTACAACCATTGCCATTGCCATCTGTGAGAATCCATCGCTAATGTTTTTATTGCTTCCTTGAAGATCATAAGTTACCCCTATCGGAAGTGATTTCTTTATACTGTCAATCTCACTTTTCGCTTCTTTAGTAACCTTATTCGTATCATTACCTACTATATTTGCATCCACCTCAGCATATTGATTTCCATCAAGTTCTGAAATTGTTGCAGGACCGTCAGCGTAACTAACATTAGCAATATCTCCAATCTTCACGTCACCATTTGTGCCTTGTATTACTAGATTTTTTATTTTGTCTATGCTATCTATATCTTGCGAATTATATCCAAGCATTATATCAACCGTATTTGCATCATTAGATGATCCTTCATTAATTGTAGTCACTTTATTATACCCAAGATAATTTTTAACAATTTGTGCAGCACTGCCAGGCGTTATCCCATTTTGTGCAGCTTTATTAGGATCAACAGTTATTGATATTTCTTTACTTTTCTCAGAAATATTATTTGTCACATTGCTTAAAGTGCTCATATTCTTAAGTTTATTAGTAATTATTCCTGCAGCCTTTGTTATGTCTTTGATATTATTTCCATTTATAACAACTTGAACGTTATCTGACTGAGTACCTGTAGAACTCTCTGGTGTTACAGTCATACTTTCACCATTGCTGCTATATTTTTTAGCTTCGTTATTTAATTCATTTACAGCCTTATTTATGTCCTCATTTTCTTTTAAAACTACAGTAAAAGTTCCAACATTAGAAGACTGATTAGATAAAACACTAGTGTTACTACTACTTGTATCTCCTATAACACTAGCAACATCTACAACATCGCCTCTACCTTTAAGATATTTTTCATATTTTATTGCTTCTTTATTTGTTTTATCTGCAGAAGTTCCAACAGGCATTGTCATTTTAACATTTATTACATTACTATTTGATGTTGGCATAAATTGTATACCTATCTTTTTTAGAAACCCTAATGATAAAACTAAGGTCATAAAACATACTGTTAAAACAGCAATTCTATGATTTAATACACTATTTAATATTTTTTTATAACCTAGTGCCATTATTCCTTCTTTTTCAGTATGCTTAATTTTACTCTTTGATAGCATAAACTTACTCATAACAGGAACTACAGTAAGTGCAACTAAAAGCGATGCAAGTATACATATCACTACAGTGTACGCAAATGGTACAAATACTTTCCCTATTAGTCCTGAGATAAAGCCCAAAGGTAAGAATACTCCTACAGTAGTTATTGTAGATGCAGCAATAGCTGAACCCACTTCATTTGTTGCTTCTTCAATTAATACAGTATTATCAGTTTCTTTTGAAAGGCTTAACCTTCGATATATGTTTTCTATTACAACAATTGAATCATCTACAATTCTTCCAACTGCAACGGCAATACCTCCCAATGACATTGTATTTAATGTCACACCAAATCTTGGGATAACAATCATCGCTATCAGAACTGAAAGAGGTATAGATACAACTGCAATAATTGTTGATCTTACATTTCTAAGAAATAATGCTATAATTATCATTGCAAAAAGTGCACCTGTTATACCCTCATCCATCATTCCATCAACGGAATCCTTTACTGTTTTTGATGAATCGTCTACTTTGTTAAACTTTATGTCTTTATTACTCTTTGAAATATCTGATATTTTCTCTGACACATCATTTGCCAATTGAACTGTATTTGAATCATCTGTTTTATATATATTAAGTACCATTCCAGCTTTATAGTTTGATCTAACATAATAACCATTATCTTCAGAGCCACTACTTATATCTGCAATATCTTTTAAAAAAACTACTTTTATTTGATTATCCGTATTTATTGAACTGCTAGTATCTGTGCCTTTTACATTACTTATGCTACTATTATTATTTGTACTACTTGTTGCCTTTGAGCTTGATTCCTTATTGCTTAATGCACTGCCTTCTTGCTGCTGTGAAGCTAAAATTTGTTTTAATGAGTTTGTTGAGCTTTGAATAACAGAATTAGCTTGTTCCATAGCCTGCTTAGCTTTTTCTTTATCTTGTACAGTGGCTTTAGTATTGCTTAAAACTGTCTGTTCATTAAGAATAATAGCCTCTTGTTGCTGTATTACACTTAATATTCCAATACATTGAGTATTGCTACTAATCATATTCCCTAGTGTATTAGTGGCCATTTTAGTCCCACCTGCAAGACTGCCCATCTGTTGACCCATTTGAGATACTGACTGTCCAAGATTTCCTATGGCAGTACCCATTTGATTCATACCTTGTTGAACTTGACTGAAACTATCGCCAATAATCTTAGATGTATCAGGTTGAACTATAATTGGAATAGATTTAATGTCATTTATATTGCTAAAGCCATTAGCCATAGTTACAGCAAAGTTTTTTTGATTTATTTCACTATTGCCTAGAGGAGAGGTTACGTTATTAGCACTAATTGTATTTTGAACTTGTTGAAGCGTTATATTGTTATCTTTCATTTTTTGTTGATCTAATTTAATGTATACATCATCATTATTCAAACCTCTTACATCAACGCTTGAGACTCCAGCTACACTATTTAAATCTGGTTCAAGAGTATTATTAACAAATTTAGTTAAGTCATTTATGTTTTTACTACTTTGAATTGAATATGTCATTGCCGGAAAACTTCCCATTGTTATCTTTTGAATATTAGGCTTTTGAGCACTATCTGGCAATGTTACTTTATTCACAGCATCTTCAACATCTCTTAACCCTTTATCAATATCTGCAGAGTAATCAAAATCCGCTTGAATAATAGAAACATTCTGATTAGATATTCCTTTAATATCTGTTATTCCTTCAATTCCAGATAAGGCGCTTCGAATGGGCTTTGTTACGTCTGTTGAAACTTGACTTGGATTAGCTCCTGGATATACAGTATAAATAGTTACTACAGGTATACTAATATCAGGCATAGCTTCCTCTTTTATTCCCATTGCTGAATAAACCCCACCTACAATTATGAGTATAATTGCTAGCAATACTACAAATGTATTTTTCATAGCAAACTTAGTAAAATTTTTCATCTTATTTCCTCCGTTTATAAAAAAATGAATTATACAAATCTATCTCTGTATAATCCATCTTAATAATTACAAATTAAATAAAAATGTAATAAATATAAAGAAAACTTAATATTTATATTTAGGTATTATAATCTCAATTCCAAAATCATTGTCTTCAGGTTTATAAGCACTTATGCTGCCATGATGCTTTTCTATAATTTCACGACATATAAAAAGTCCAAGTCCACTACCACCCTTTTTACGTGATCTTGATGGCTCAACACGATAAAATCGGTCAAAAATATATGGTAAATTTTCTTTAGAAACTTCTATACCATTGTTTTCAATTCTAATACGAATCTTATCACCATAGCTCTCTATGATTGTATGTACTATTAGCGGCGTATCTCCATATTTTACTGCATTACTTATAATATTTTCTATTACCCTCTTTATAGAAGAGATGTCTACCTTTAAAAAATCCTCACTGTTCAATTGGCAAACATATTCAATTTTTGCATCTACGTCTTCCCATTCTTCCATATATGGCTCAAATATATCTTGCCAGAACTTTTTAGCTTGTACAACCTTATAATCTGCATTATTCTGCAAATTTACAATCATTGCTGCCTCTTGAAACTTATCAATCAAATTTCGGATATCGTCAGCTTTGTTCATAATCACCTTATAGTAATGCTGCTGTCTCTGTTTATCAACAACTTTTCCTGATGCAAGTCTTTCAGTATAGGTTATAATTGAGGTAAGCGGAGTTTTTAAGTCATGAGAAATAGCCGCCAGCATAGTTTGCTCCTGTCTGTCTGCATCTTTAAGGCGAATAATCATATCATCAAATCCCTTTTCTAATATACCTATTTCATCTTGCCTATAATCTTTTTTTTCTAGTTTTAACTTTATCGGATTATCTCCCATTCGTTTGCAAAGTTCAAAAATAGGTTTTGTAATTGACAAGTGAAGAAATAACGCAATAAGAAAAAATATTAGCACTAAAAAATCCAGAATAATCCATAAATACCCTGTGAAGTATTCTTTTAATAGTTCAAACCTTGGCATTAATATTCCATTTATACGTATACCATATCGAACTACTCCCCCAGTAATCACATAATCCTTTGCTGACATCTTAATCATATCTGATAAATTTCCTGATGACCATAATACCTTTCCATTTTCACTAAGCAGTTCAATCTGCAATTTATTAGTAGCGTATTTAGAAAGTAACCTCTCTATACTTTTTTCATCTTTACACTTTGATGATTTTTTTGCAAGCATAGAAACTACCTCACCATACTTAACTTGTTCGTTAGCTACACTATATCTAAAATCATATCTATAAAAAATCGAGAAACTAAATAAAAGTGTTACTATGAAAAATATAAACATCATTATAAGAACTATAAACATCTTAAAACGAATGGATTTTTTCATTAAACATCACCATCCAACTTATATCCAATGCCCCAGACTGTTTTTATTCGTTTGCCTTCTTTGCCTAACTTAGATCGTAAATTTTTAATGTGTACAGTAACTGTATTTAAGTCTCCAGCATAAGGGTCCTTCCAAATTGCCGTATATATTTGTTCTCTTGTAAGAACTCTGTTTTTATTTTCAAATAAATAGCTAAGAATTTGAAATTCTTTTGTGGAAAGTTCTAAAGGTGAAGCACTAACAAATACCTGCCATGTTGTTTTATTAAGTTCTATGTTTCCTATTTTTACAACTTCTTCTGTTCTACCTCTTTTTTGTTCACGCCTTAGATGTGCATTAACCCTTGCAACAAGTTCATCCATAGAAAATGGTTTTGCAACATAATCATCTGCGCCTATTTGTAACCCTACAACTTTGTCTATATCACGTCCTCTAGCACTAAGTATCAATACCGGAGCATCTGTTTTCTTTTTAATTTCTCTTAGAGTCTCAAGCCCATCCATTTCTGGCATCATAATATCAAGTATAAACAAGTTGATTTTCTCACTTTTCATTATTTCAATAACTTGTAATCCATTATAAGCACAACTTACATAATACCCCTCATCCATTAATGTATCCGCTATAATATCAACGATATCTTTGTCATCATCTGCAATTAACACTCTACTTGTCAATTTTTCCACCTCTCTATTTTAAGATTTCACTAATCTAATATTAATATTATAAGGCTCAATTATAAAATAAAAATTAAATTTTATTTTATAACAAAATACACTCCAGTTAAAAACTCTAATAACGCTCCAATAATAAAAATCCACTTAACTTCCAATAGATTTGAAGCAATACCACCAATTAAAAGTGAAATCACACTTACAGGCTGAATTATAGAATTAATAAAACCTGATACACTTCCTAATAAATTTTGAGGTGTTTGTTCTTGAATAACTGTTTGCAAAATACTTCCGTTAAATACACCAAGTACACCCATTGCAGCATATAGAATTAGCGTAATTAAAAAATTTCTATTTAAAGAAAAGGCAATAACTATTATGCTGTCAAATATAAGCGAAATAGAAATAAGCATTACCTTGTTTCTATTCTTAAATTTTCCAAGTATCACTCCTCCAAATATTGTACCAATACCTGCAGCAGAAAATAAAAGTCCCGATCTTTTAGCCATTAAGACTCTTCCACCTAAATATTTCTCTACAAAAATATATGTAAGAGGTGTCTGCATTGATATGATAAAGGTAATAATTACATCTATAAAAAATATATATTTTATAGTTTTATTATGCTTAATAAAGTTTAATCCATGAAATATTTCTTCTTTTAATTTTGATTTTTCACGGATTTTGTCATGTAAATCATTTTTAGTAACATTAAAAAACAGGGCTGTAAATGCTATGAATATGAAAGAAATGGCATCTATTATAAAAGCAGCATTGCTCCCAACAAAACTTATTAAAACCCCAGCAAAGGCATATCCACTTACCATTACAACTCCATTTATGGACATTTTCATTCCATTTGCTTCAGTTAAATATTGTTTATGAACCAAAAGTGGCATTAAAGAAGTTTCAACTGGAATGTAAAAAGACTGAATAATACCATTTATAATAACCACAGAAAAAATCAGTAAATTATTAGTGGTCAATGCAAAAGCAAAAGAAGTTAAAGAAAATATAATATTTATTATTATAAAAGATATTTTTTTATTTCTCTTGTCTATAATATTACCCGCTAAAATTCCTAAGATTAAAATTGGTATACCTTGAAGAATATAGATTAAACTTACATTGAAATCATTTTGTGAAATGCTCATAATTTTATAGGATAAAGCAATTGTTGTAAGTTTTGTTCCAATGCCTGAAACAAAAATGCCTATCATATAAATTATAAGATTTGAATTTTTATAGATACTTTTCATAGATTAACCTCCATTTTTAGATAACCTGTCTACTACCTATATGGAGATTAATTGAATTAATCTTTTACTAATATAGAAGAAGTGCTGCTGACCAGTTATCGATTAAGTTTACATAATACTTATTTTTAGATAGATTTATAGCGTAAAACTGCTTTTTACTCATATCAATAACCTTTGTCATCTTCAACACCTCCAACATTCTAAAATATATTTTGTGTTAATTATATACGTTCAAGCAAAAACTGTCAATTATCCATACATTTCACATAATATTTTATTAAATATACTTGCATGTAGTTTTTCATCCATTATTATTCTTTCTAGTAGCCTTCTAATATCGCAATTTTCTATTTTTTGAATATGCCTTTGATATTGATTTATAGCAGCATATTCACCCTCTATTGCCAGCTTTAATCTTTGCTTTGTACTACAACCATAAGGCACGAAACTACCTTTCCAAAATTCTCCACATCCATTATAAAACTTAGGGTTTACTCCAAGGCAATAAATAACATCTGCAAGCATATCCAAATGTGACATTTCAACTATAGCAATTCCTAAAAATACTTTCTGCAGACACTCATCTTCTGTTACAGCATGTGCATAAATGTATTGTGCTATTGCAGTATACTCACTTGTGCATGATGCATAATCATCTAAAAGAAGTGATGCATAAAATTTATTTTTATGGTCAATACACACCTTGGGATACGGCAACTTCACTCTAAAGCATGATGTATCCATAATTAATTTCATCTCCTTATAATATATAATATTGTCCATAGGTTACAAGTGTACTGAATTTTAAGCACAAAAAAGCTGCCCAATTAACATAAAATAATATGCTAATAGAGCAGCTTTTTTAATACTTATCTACTGAATTTTACCTACCTGCTTACTTTTCCAGAGCCGTCGCCATTCATAAGCTTTTTAACCTCTTCTACTGATGAAAGATTAGCGTCACCATTCATACTATATTTTAAGCATGAACCTGCAGTGGCATATTCTATAATTTCCTGGTTTGAAAGTTTTGACGTTATCCCATATATAAGTGAGGCTGCAAAAGCATCTCCACCTCCCATATTATCTACAACATGTATATCGTACTTTTTAGAATTATAGAAGTCCTTTCCATCATAAAGAACTGCTTTCCAGTCTACATCTTCTGCTGTAAATCTATTTCTAAGAATTATTGCAGCGTATTTAAGTCCAAACTTTTCTACAAGTTTCTTAAGTATATCTTCGCAGTTTTCCCCTTCACTTTCACCTACTGCCATTTGTGCTTCTTCCAAACTTCCAAGAGCTACATCACAATATTTTAAAAGTT
Organism: Clostridium sp.; assembly: GCA_028692255.1. Taxonomy (GTDB): domain Bacteria; phylum Bacillota; class Clostridia; order Clostridiales; family Clostridiaceae; genus Clostridium_I. The sequence continues at coordinate 9,606 of JAQUXS010000027.1, read as the reverse complement.
CTCTTATTACTTTGCTGAAGCTAAGTGCATCCCATAAATTTTCTCTGTAATTTAAATCTACACTTACTGTAAGTCCATTTCTCTTGGCTGCTTTTACTGCATCTAATGTTATTTCTGCACATTCATCTGAAAGAGCTGGAGTTATCCCTGAAAAATGGAACCAATCTGCACCTTCAAATATTTTGTCCCAATCAAAATCTTCTCTTTTAGCCTTTGCCATTGCTGAATCTTTTCTATCATAAACGAGCTTTGCAGGTCTTTGGGCTTCTCCATTTTCACAGAAATAAAGTCCTATTCTTTCTCCTCCTCTTACTATGCTCTTTGTATCTACTCCATATTTTCTTAATTCGTCTACTGCTGCTTCTGCTATATCGTTTACAGGAAGCTTAGTTATATAACTTACCTCTTTGCCAAAATTAGCAAGTGAAACAGCTACATTTGCTTCACTTCCACCATAAAATGCATTGAACTGATTTGCTTGTACAAATCTGTCATAACCTTTTGGTGACAACCTAAGCATCATTTCTCCAAACGTTATTATTTTTCCCATATCATTCACTCCCAATAATTATTTAAGTACTCGTGTGCAAAATGCTTATATAATGTCCAAAAGCACTATGTAATGGTTTAATTATATAATAAGCTTTTATAAAATTCAATTTTTTTGTTAACGTGAACACGCTCTATTTTAAAGAGTTTAATATATTATCGCACTCATGCTTTAAATATATAAAATTTACTCCATATGAAGTTGGAATGCAAAATTCAGCTCTTGGAGTATCATTAGCTATGAGCTTTTTCTCACCAATATCTGCTGTTCCTGCAGCCATCTTCAGTGTTTGGCATAACATTTCCGGACCAACTTTAGCTAGTTTTTGGTCAAACAAAAAATCTTCAAGTAAAGTTGATACAAATGGAACCTCAAATGAACTAACAGACTAATAAAGTATAAAAGTGGACTGCTGCACTAAAAAATATAGTGCAGCAGTCCACTTTTATAGGTAAAAACTAAGAGCCAATGGTGAATAGGTACTAAGCCTAAATTTTAAACCTTGCTACCAAACTATTTAGTTCATCTACAATTGATTGAAGTTTCTTAGAACTCTCATCAATTGTCATAAATGATGACTCCTGTTCTTCCATTGACGCTGAAACTTCTTCTGAAGCAGCAGCCGACTCCTCTGACACTGAAGATATATTTTCTATTGATTTTATAACTGTTTCCTTATCTTTATTGATTCCAGAAATTTTTTCACTAAGTTCTTTTATTATAGACATCATTTGACTTAGAGAACTTTCAACTGTTTTAAATGATTCTTTTGACTTTGACATATATACATTTGCATCATTACTAATCTTCTCAGTTTGATCCATATTTTGTTTAGCACTACTAATTTCACTTTGAATTTCACTTATCATTTTGCTTATTTCTTGAGTTGAATTTGAAGTTTGCTCTGCTAATTTTCTAACTTCTTCTGCAACTACTGCAAAACCTTTCCCTGATTCCCCTGCCCTTGCTGCCTCTATGGCTGCATTTAAGGCAAGCAAATTAGTTTGACCAGCTATTGCTTCTATAGCCTCTACTATATTTCCTATTGACTCTGACTTATTTGATAAAACTGATATATTCTCTGAAACTCTTTTTGTTGCACTTCTTGCTTCATTAAGTTTTAAATAAAGTTCTCTTGTACTTTCTGAAACATCCTTATTAACCTTTTCGTTAGTTTTAGAATATTGAATAACCTTAAGCGAACTGTCTAAAGCACTATCTATTTTATTTGATAATTTATTAAGTTTATCTAATCCAATTGATGATTCTTTTGCTTGTTCTGTAGACCCTTTAGCTAATTCTTCTACAGCGTTAGTAACATCTGAAACTGATTTTACATTTTCTTCTATAGATGTAGATACATTTTGCGATTGAGTATATACCTCAGTAGAATTTTTCTTTAAGTTAACTGTTATATCCCTAAGCTCAATTCTAAGCTCTTTAATAGCTCTTCCCATTAATCCAATTTCATCATTATAATTTAAAATGTAATCATAGCTATTATCATTAACCAAGTCTAAATCCTTAGTCTTACTTATAATTTCAGATAAACCTATTAGTGGTTTAGTTATTCTATTTCCAAAAATTAAAGAGAATATTATACATGCTAATATAGATATTATAGCTATTAAAGTATATATATATATTAAATTTGTAAGCGGTTTTTTAAATTCACTCATGGGAACTGCAAAACCAACTTTCCAATTTGTTGATTTTATTGTAGCACTTATAAAATATTTTTTAATTCCATCATAATCTGTTAGTATTGTACCCTTGCCAGATTTACTATTTTCTAATATTGGCTTATAGCTACCATTAAAAATTTTATCAAAATCTTTAAGTCCTTTTGATGTTGGCTGAAAAGCCTTGTTTGGATGAACTATAATACTATTGTCTGCATCAAGTAAATATGCATAACTATTACTTACTGGATTTGCATTTTTAAGTATATTTGTTACTGTATCAACATATATATCTTCAGCAACTACTCCAACCACTTGTCCCCCTCTATTTACAGGTTCTGCAATTGTTATTATTACCTTTTTGGTCATTGCATCTACATATGGTTCTGTATATATTAATTTATTTTTGGTCATTGCTTCCTTGTACCACGCTCTTGACGTACAATCAAATCCTGCATCTGGTGTCCAATTAGTTCCATCCCAAAAAACCTTATTTGGAAAACCCATGTAGACATCTATTGCATATGGATTACCTTTTTTCTTATGTGATAAATATGTTTTGATATCAGTTTCATTAAAATTCTGAGTATTTTCTATCTGATCTGCAATTTCATCTAATGATTTTCCCTGAACACTTAACCATCCATTTATATTTTCAGAATATTTCTCTGCAGTTATAAGCGTTTTATCAGATATTTCACTATTTAAACTATTATAAGATACATTGTATCCAACAATTATTGAAGACAATAAAACTACTACACAGACGCTGCACATTGCTAGTGCAAATTTGAATCTTAAACCTTTCATTATTATCCCTCCCTAAAATTAACTAGTATAGTTATTATCGGTTATAATAATGAAATATTAATAATTATAAGGTACATTTTTTATTAAATGTTTGTAAAATCGTTTATTTTTTTAAAACTTTATCAATAATATCTATTTAATTTTTTATTTTATATAATTCTTAGCGCTAGGATATCCATACATTGGTTGTGTCTCTATAATTGCCCTTTTAATTGCTTCTGCAATAACTGTGGATGCTAACGTTCCAGTTACATTTACATCTGCTTTAATATCTCCTACTGACATTGCATAGACACTATCTCCATCTGCTGAAGTATGCACTGGTCGAATAGATCTTGCTAGTCCATTTTGTGCCATAGCTGCAATCTTAGTCATCTCTGTTTTTGTAAACTCTCCATTTGTAATTATTGTTCCTATAGTGGTATTGCCTGTAAAAAGGTCTTTCATTCCTGCATAAGCTTTGTAGAATTCCTCTTCAGTATCTGAAAATCCATCTTTCTTTTCATTTAACAATCCTGCTAATTTTAGCCCTGTTTTATAATCATATATGTCTCCAAGAGCATTAACTGCAACAATTGCGCCAACCTTAAGCTCACCTATTTGCACAGCATAACATCCAAGTCCTGATTTCATCATTCTTTCAGTTCCAAAAAATTTACCAACAGTTGCTCCAGTCCCTGCTCCATAATTGCCACATTTGCAATTACTTTTTTCTGAATCACAGCAGGCACTATATCCCATAGACTTATCAGGTCGCACTTTGTGGTTAACTAGTTCCAAATCAAAAAGACATGAAGCACATACAATTGGAACCACTGTTGTTCCCACAGGGAATCCAATATTCTTTTCTTCTAAATACTGCATAATTCCAGCTGCTGCATCAAGCCCATATGCACTGCCTCCACTAAGCAGCAGTGCATGAATTCCATCATTAGCTGCTACTGGATTTAAAAGTTCAGTTTCACGAGAAGCTGGACCACCACCTCTTACGTCAACTCCTGTCTTTGCACCTTTTTTACATATAACTACTGTACAGCCTGTTGCATTTCCATAATCCTGTGCATTTCCAATTTTGATATTTTCTATGTCCGTTATTGATATTTCTTTTAAATTCATAATTTACCCTCCAAGTATTAAATTAAATTTTTATTATCCCATAACATAATTATAATTAAATTTCAAAAAATTTTCATTTTTATTTCATGAATATTTATCATTAATTAGCACAAAATAATGGAGTAATTAATTTAAATTTAAGGGGGCTTTAAAATGGATCATAATTCAAGCATAGGTTGTTCAGTATCAGAATGTAAACATCATTGCAAAGAGGATAATTATTGTACTCTAAACAAAATCGAAGTGGTTAAACATTCTTCAACTGCAAATACTGTTGAATGTACAGACTGTGGAAGTTTTATGAAATAATCATTCAAAGGCACTTAAATAAAAAGCTTCTAAACTGACTTTAAATATCAGCTTAGAAGCTTTTTGTTATCTTCATTTATCATCACTACATATTTTCATTTAATTTATAAAAAATGTCCTGATCTTGCCACTTTCCATTAATAAATAGATATTTTTCACTTATTCCAATTTCTTTAAAACCGCAGGCCTTTAAAACATTTTTAGATCTTATATTATGTACCAAGGTAGTAGCTTGTACTCTATGTAACTTTAAAGTGTTAAAAGCATATCCACTTATAAGCTTTACTGCCTCTTTCATATAACCTTTACCCTGTTCCCTTTCATCAATGGAATAACCCATGGTTGCATCTTTAAATATTCCTCTTTTAATATTATACAATTGAATAATCCCGATTATATTTTTATTTAAAAATATAGCAAAGAATACACAGTTTCCATTTAAAAGTTCAATATACTGTTGTCTAATAAGTTTTATTTGGCTTTTCAAAGTATAAAAGCTTTCATCTCTTAATTCTTCAAAATCCATTAAGTGTTCTCTATTGTTTTTATAATAATTTAGCAGCATATCTGCATCGTCAATAGTTAAAATTCTCAAATATATATTCTTTCCCTTTAATGTAAGTAAATTTACTTTTTTCAAATTTTTATATGTATCATAATCTATCCCTAACAATAATTCATTGTTAAATTTACAATCTGTTATAGTATTATTTGTCACAATTCCTTCTATATGAAAATTGAAATCAAAAAAAGGCTGAACTTCAATGCTTTCTTTAATTAATATGTTAATTTTATACAAATTTGTAGTCGTAAATAGCGTATTTATAAATCTTTTAATTATGCAGGTTAGATATTCATATCTATCTTCTTTTTTATAAAAGTTCATCCTAAAAGTACAGCTTCTATTATCTTGCGCATATTCAATGATTTTCATTTTACCAATAATTATTTTATTTTTATCATTAATAATATAGCAGCTTTCACTTTGATCGATTTTTATTTCTGTAAAATAGTCTTTAATCATTAAAAACACTCCAATATTCAATCTTTGTTTCCATTTTATTCTGTTAATATGTTTATAACTTGGCAACTTTATTAACATATAATGAATAATTAGTGTGACATATTTACATACATACTGATTTTATTACATAAAAAAACTCCCGAAATTTCATCGAGAGTTTCCTTTTATTTATTTTTATGCCTGATATTTAAATTGACTGTTATACAAATCTGCATAAGTTCCACCTTTATTTACAAGTTCATCATGGTTTCCTCTTTCAACGATATGACCATTTTTCATAACAAGTATCATATCTGCATCACGTATAGTTGAAAGTCTGTGAGCTATAACAAAACTTGTACGTCCTTTCATCATAGAAAGAAAAGCATTTTGTATTTTTAATTCTGTTCTTGTATCTACGCTGCTAGTTGCCTCATCTAGTATAAGCATTGGTGGATCTATAAGCATAACCCTTGCTATAGTTAAAAGTTGTTTCTGACCTTCTGAAAGGTTACCACCAGATTCGGTTATCATTGTATCATACCCATCAGGAAGTCTCTTTATAAAACTATAAATATATGCTGCTTTAGCCGCTCTATTAATTTCTTCTAAAGTAGCATCTGGTTTCCCGTAAGCTATGTTTTCCCTTATAGTGCCTTCAAAAAGCCATGTATCTTGAAGTACCATACCAAATTGGTTTCTAAGACTATTTCTATTAATATTACTTATTTTTTTATCATCTATAGTAATTTCACCTTTATCCAAATCATAAAATTTCATAAGTAAGTTTACCATAGTAGTTTTACCAGCTCCAGTAGGTCCTACAATAGCTATAGTACTTCCTTTTTTTATATCAACACTAAAGTCTTCTATAAGTGGTATTTTCTTATCATAAGAGAAAAATACATTTCTAAAATTAACATTTCCATAGCATTTTTTCATAACTTCAGCATCTATAGAATCTGGTTTTTCTGATTTCTCATCCAAAATAGAAAATACTCTTTCACAAGATGCAAAAGCAGCTTGAAGCTGTGTAGCTACACCTGTTATATTATTTATAGGCTGTGAAAACTGAGTTGAATAAGTTAAAAAACTTGAAATTATACCAACACTTAATCCACTTAAAACAGAAAGTATTCCACCAACCAAACCAACTAAAACATATGTGACATTATTTACAAATCTTGTAGTTGGATTTGTAAGTGATGAATAAAACTGAGCAAGTTGTCCACACTTATAGAGCCTTCCATTAATTTCTCCAAAACTCTCCTGTGATCTTTCTTCATATCCAAAAAGCTTTACTACCTTTTGATTTCCTATAATTTCTTCTATATACCCATTTAATTCTCCTAGGGTATTTTGTTGTTCCTTGAACATCTTGCTAGATCGTTTTGTAATAAAAGAAGCAATAAGAAAACATAAAGGTGTCATTATTACTATTACAATAGTTAATTTAACACTTAAAGTTAACATTAAAATAAGTGAACTAACTATAGTTACAATTCCTGGATAGAATTGTGTTATACCTTGAAATAATCCATCTGAAATGTTGTCCATATCATTTGTAAGCCTACTTATAACATCTCCATGTGGATTCCTATCAAAATATTTTAATGGCAAAGTACTTATTTTATTTAAAGCCTCATTTCTAAGATCTTTAACAGTACTATAAGCTACAATATTAGCAACTGCAGTAAAAAGCCAAGTAAATATTGCACTTATTACATACATAACTGCAAGTACTATAATTATTTTACTTAAACTATGGAAATCAACTCTGCCCTTAGCGACTATATTATTAATAGCTTTTCCAATTATTAATGGCATAAATGCAATTAATACATTACTAATAAGCGCAAATATTAAAGAAGCAATCATATAACCTTTATATTTTGAAACGTGACCCATTAATCTAGAAAACGTGCTTTTTTTCATCTATATAGCCTCCTCTTTTTTAACCTGAGAACTACATATTTCCTTATAAACGCTGGACTCTTTAAGTAATTCTTCATGTGTTCCAACTCCTGCTAACTTACCATCATCTAATACGATTATCAAATCAGCATTTTTTATAGTGCTTATCCTTTGAGTAACCATAATTACAGTCATACCTTTAGAATTTTTCCTAAGAGCATTCCTAAGAGCTGCATCTGTAGCATAATCAAGTGCACTTAAACTGTCGTCCATAATTAATATTTCAGGTTTTTTTACTAGAGCCCTTGTTATAGTAAGTCTCTGTTTTTGACCCCCAGAGAAATTAACTCCACCTTGAGAAATATAAGTATCATATTTTTGTTGCATTTTTTCTATAAATTCTGATGCCATTCCAATTTCTGCTGCCTTCTTAACTTCATCCATACTGGCATTTTGATTTCCCCATCTTATATTCTCAGACACAGTTCCAGAAAATAGAACAGCCTTTTGTGGAACTAGTCCTATGTTATTTTCAAGTTCCTCTTTGTTATAATCCCTAACATTTATTCCATTTATTAATATATCACCTTTACTTGCATCATATAGTCTAGGTATTAAATTAATTAATGTTGTCTTACCTGCACCTGTACCACCTATTATTCCAACTGTTTGTCCTCGTTTTATTTCAAAGGATATATTACTTATAGAATCTTCCTTTGAATCTTTATAGGAAAAAGATACATTATCAAATTTAAGTAAAGGAATGTTTTTATCACAATCTTTATTGAAACTACCATCTCCATTATACTTAATACCTGGTTCTATACTAAATATTTCATTTACACGAGATGCACTAGCTGCTGCCTTTGTAAATATAACTATAAGAGTGGCTAGTACTATAAGTGCTGACAAAACAAGATTTATGTAACTTATATAGGCTATTACCTTACCTCTTGTCATTCCTCCTATATTTACTCTTACCCCTCCAAACCAGATTACTGCCATAAGTGCGAAATTCATTATTATGCTTGTAACTGGATTCATAAATGCAGATATTTTTCCTACCTTAATTGCAGTGCTAGCAAGATCTTCATTAGCTGTTTTAAATCTCACTTTTTCACTTTCCACTCTTGAAAAAGCTCTTATAACTCTTATTCCGGATAAATTTTCTCTCAATATAAGTGCTAACCTATCAAGTTTTTTCTGAACAACCTTATAAAGAGGAAGAGTTTTACTCATAATAAGGTATATTGCAAAAATGAAAAATGGAACTGACAAATACATTATTGAAGATAATTTCAAATCAAGCATCATTGCCATAATAACTCCACCAATGCACAAAAATGGTACTCTTATGGCAAGTCTAATAAGCATTGCAAGTGCAAGTTGAAGTTGATTTACATCATTTGTTACACGATTTATAAGTGATGGCGTTCCAAAATCATCAATTTCATTGTAAGAAAAAGTTCCTATTTTTTTAAATAGCTCATTTCTAAGTGATGTTCCAAATCCCTGCGATGCAATAGAAGCAAAATATTGAGCTGTACAAGACACCGTTACTCCACAAGCTGCCATTAAAACCATTATGATTCCTATATGAATTATATAGTTAACATTTTTTGTGCTTATACCTTTATCTGTTATAAGCACCATTATTGTAGGTATTGATATTTCAAAAACGGCTTCAAGCAGTTTAAAAATTGGTCCTAATATTACTTGTTTTTTATAAGGCCTTATAAATTTTAATAAATTTTTCAAGTTTTAATCTCCTGCCTTCTAATAATTATTAAATTCTTTTAAACTTCGTTATTATTATAACGAAAAAAAATACATATTAAAAATATATATAACATATGTTCTTAATACATTCTTTGTATATTAAATAATATTCCATCAATTTTTATCCAAAAATAAAAAAGACTATGAAGTTTTAAATTTACAATACTTACATAGTCTTTTCTATAATACAATAATTAATTTTATGTGTGCTAACTATTTAAATTGGAAATTTTCATAATGAAAGCCTGAAAGATTAAAGCTGCTATTTTCAAATTGCTTTCTTAAGCTTTCTCTCATTGGTTTTGGTCCGCAAAAGTAAACATCGATTTTATCTTTTGTATTTACGGTCTTTAAAATTTCATTGACTGATAAAAATCCCTTCTTAACCTCTGAGTTAAATAAATGTATTCTTAGATTATACCTGCTAAGTGACTGCAATTCAT
>JAQUXS010000026.1 GCA_028692255.1 Clostridium sp. | reverse complement strand
TTTACTTACTCCTGTTCCATCTAAAAGCCATCCTGACACCTGCTTCACTCCACTTATACTCTGTCCTTCACTTGGAGCATCTATACATCCTACCTCTCCATTGGATATCATTATTCCTCTGCTTACATTATTCTGAGACCCATTATTTCCTGTTTCCCTTATTACTAATGCGTGGTTCCCATCTGTTAATTTAGTAGTATCCAAGCTGTAGTGATAACCACTGTTTGCATTATTGTACTGCGGAAATGCTTTCTCTACATCTCCTCTTGAATCTCCATAACTTGCTGTTCCCACTACATTTCCATCCACTAGTACCTCTATTTTACTTACTCCTGTTCCATCTAAGAACCATCCTGATACCTGTTTCACTCCACTTATACTCTGTCCTTCACTTGGAGCATCTATGCAGCCTATCACTCCATTGGATATTGTTATTCCTCTACTTACACTAGTTTGAATTCCATTACTCCCCATTTCTCTTATTACTAATGTATGGTTCCCATTGGTTACCTTAGTTGTATCCAAGCTGTAGTGGTATCCACTATTTGCATTATTGTACTGTGGAAATACCTTTCCTACATCACTTCTTAAATCTCCATAGCTGGCTGTTCCAACTACATTTCCATCCACTAGTACCTCTACTTTACTTACTCCTGTTCCATCTAAGAACCATCCTGATACCTGTTTCACTCCACTTATACTCTGTCCTTCACTTGGAACATCTATGCAGCCTATTGCTTTATTGCATACATTTATTCCTCTACTTATACTATTCTGAGACCCATTATTTCCTGTTTCCCTTATTACTAACGTATGGTTCCCATCTGTTAATTTAGTAGTATCCAAGCTGTAGTGATAACCACTATTTACATTATTGTACTGCGGAAATGCTTTCTCTACATCACTTCTTGAATCTTCATAGCTGGCTGTTCCAACTACATTTCCATCCACTAGTACCTCTACTTTACTTACTCCTGTTCCATCTAAAAGCCATCCTGACACCTGCTTCACTCCACTTATACTCTGTCCTTCACTTGGAGCATCTATACATCCTACCTCTCCATTGGATATCATTATTCCTCTGCTTACACTAGTTTGAATTCCATTATTACCTGTTTCTCTTATTACTAATGTATGTTTCCCATTTGTTAACTTCGTTGTATCTAAACTATAGTGGTATCCACTGTTTGCATTACTATACTGCGGAAATACCTTTCCTACATCACTTCTTGAATCTCCATAGCTGGCTGTTCCAACTACATTTCCATCTACTAATACTTCTATTTTATTTACTCCTGTTCCATCTAAGAACCACCCTGATACTTGTTTCACTCCACTTATACTCTGTGCCTCACTTGGAGCATCAATACAGCCTATCGCCTTATAATTGCTATATATGTTTGAAATAGAATTTGATAATGCACTTACAAGTTGTCCCACATTTGCTGATCCAATTCCCGTTACCATGTCATATCCTGTTAAACATGAATATTTACCATTATCACCACTAGTTACGTCATTAAATGCTGATGTATTTTTCAATGAATACAATATTGGATTCGCAAATCCAATATTACCAATTCCCTTTTCTTTTCTACTTTGGTCTACCAATGCAAATATAGCTGCCCATTCTGGAGCAGATGCACTAGTTCCCCCAGCTTCATACCAACTTTTCCCATAATAAATTGAATAACCCGTATTAGGATTTGCATTAAGGGACACATCTGGAATCATTCTATTACTATTATTAGAAGAGATTAATCCTTTCTGCCATGAAGGTATAGAAAAACTTGTACTAATTCCACCTCCACTTCCGCTTCCATTACTATCTAAATTCCATCCTGTTTCACTTGATATCTTCCCACTGCTACTATCTGTTTTTAATGTAGTTCCTCCAACTGCTGTAACATAAGGATCATCTGCTGGATAATCAACAGTTCCACTTCCATAATCACCTGAAGCTACCACAAAAGTCATACCCTTAGCTGTACCTGCCATAAATATATTATTCATTTCTGTTAACTCAGCTTGAGTATAATTTTGTTCATCTGTTCCCCAGGAATAACTCACTACATCAGCTTGTCCATCTTCAACAATTTTATTAAATATATCTGTCTGAGTAGATAAATCTGGATTTGCTCCATTATATAATAAAACTTGTGATCCTGGTGCACTTGACAATGCACATTCTATATCCATAGTTGTTTCTTCGGAACCATTTGCATCACTCTCTGGAGTTCCATCTACATTAATTGTACTAATAGAATTTGATGTACTAATCCCAAATTTATTAACAAATGCATTAATATCACTTTGATTAAAAGAATAATAAGATGCTATAGCAATCTTAACACCTTTACCATTTAAATTATTAGAATATGCTGAATTAAAGTCATATGCAGTTTGTATTTGCTGCGGCGTATAAGCGCCATTACTTATATAGCTAGGATTTATTTGCCTACTACTAAAATTTGAAGGACTTAACTTTAAATTATTAAGACCACTTATATTTTGTACTAAACTTGCTATATCCTGAGGTAATTTAGGTTCTGAACTATTTGAAAAAAATCCCTTGCCATTATATGTATAATAATATAGCTTTATATCAAATGCTTTTTCAATATCCTTAACTGATGCTGAAGCATTAATTATCATATGCTCACTATAAGTTTTTGTAATTTTAAATCCATTATCCTCTAAGAATTCTATAACTTTGTCATTTGAACTTTTACTAGGTAAAAAGTTATTAGCTAGCTCATTTGAACTTACTAATTTTCCACTTTTACCTTGATTTTTTTCGGAATTTATCTTTTGTTTTAATTCTGATTTATTACGAAATTTAAGTCCTATTGTTATATTTAGCTCCTTATTATTTTCAACCTCATTTTTTTGCTGAGCCTTTTTGCTACTAACTAACGGACTTAAATTACTTTCTTCTAGGGGCACAAAAGCTTCACTTTCAGCAGCACTGCAAACTACAGGCTGAAAAATCATAATGAAGCTTAAAATTAAAGCCAATATAGGTACTACTTTTATGTTCGTTTTTATAAACTTATTTATGTTCATTTTCACAGTTATCCCCCTTATTTCTAAATAATTATATTAATTATACCATAATATATTTACTACTTATTTGGAAATATTTTTTTGTTACCTATTTTTTCACATACCAAAAGCTTTTTAAAATAAAATCCTATATAAAGTTAAAAAAAGCTGTTTTAAAATAATTTACTTATCCTAAAACAGCTATAAATTTTATTATTTAATTTCTATTTTACATCTATTTATATGCCTTTATATATATATCCTTAATTTCACTTATTAATGGATATCTTGGATTAGCTGTTGTGCATTGATCATCAAATGCAAGTTCAGACATCGTATCTAAAGTATCATAAAAATCTTTTTCATTTATACCAATGTCCTTTATATTTTTAGGAATGTTAATTTCTTTTTTTAGTTTACTAATTGCATTTATTAATGCTTCAACTTTTCCGTCATCATCATTTTCTTGTAAATTCAAATAATCAGCAATTTCAGCATACTTTTCTTTAGCATTAGGATATTTATACTGTGGAAAAGCAGTTTGTTTTGTTGGGCAATCTGTTGCATTAAATTTAATAACTTCTTCTATTAAAGCTGCAACTGCAATGCCGTGTGCGACATGATGCATTGCTCCAAGTTTATGTGCTAATGAATGGCATATACCTAAAGAAGCATTAGCAAAAGCCATACCAGCTATAGTTGAAGCATGTGCCATTTTTTCTCTAGCTTCTTCATCATTTTTACCATCTAAATAAGCCTTAGGTAAATATTTAAATATCATCTTTATAGATTGAAGAGCTAATCCATCAGTATAATCTGTAGCACTAACTGATACATATGCTTCTACAGCATGAACTAGTGCATCTATTCCAGTGGATGCAGTTAAACCTTTTGGCATGTTCATCATAAGCTCTGTATCTATAATAGCCATCTTTGGTGTTAATTCATAAGAAGTAAGAGGATATTTCATTCCAGTTTTATCGTCTGTAATTACTGCAAAAGGAGTAACTTCAGAACCTGTTCCTGATGTTGTTGGTATTGCTACTGAAATAGCTTTTTTCCCCATCTTAGGAAAATGGCAAATTCTCTTTCTTATATCCATAAATCTTACTGCAAGATCTTCAAGATTTGCCTCTGGATATTCATATAACAAATGCATAATCTTTGCAGCATCCATTGGAGAACCACCACCCATGGATATTATAGTATCTGGCTCAAACTCCAGCATCTCTTTAGAACCTTTTTCCACTGTACTAAGTTTTGGATCAGATTTAACTTCAGAAAACACTTTGTAACTAATACCTATTTCATCCAAAACATTTGTTATTTTATTAACATATCCAAGGTCAAAAAGTACTTTATCAGTTACTATAAAAACTTTCTTTCTACCCATTTCTTTTAATTCTTTTAAAGCAAATCCAAGACATCCATATTTAAAGTATATTTTCTGTGGTACTTTAAACCAAAGCATGTTTTCCCTTCTTTCAGCAACTCTTTTAATATTCAATAAGTGTTTAGGTTCTATATTTTGTGATATAGAATTTCCTCCCCATGATCCACAGCCTAATGTAAAGGAAGGTGCTATTGCAAAATTGTATAAATCACCACTTGCTCCTTGAGCAGAAGGCATATTAATAAAGGTTCTTGAAGTCTTCATGGCTAAGCTAAATTTTTCAACTTTATCGCTACATCTTCTTGAATCAATATATAAAGATGATGTATGTCCACTTCCACCCAATTTTACAAGTCTTTCCGCTTTTTTAAGTGCCTCGTTAAAATCTTTAACTTTGTATAATGCTAATACAGGAGATAATTTTTCATGAGAAAATAGTTCTGATTTTTCAGTTGACTGAACTTCTCCAATTAATATCTTTGCAGTTTTAGGTACTGTAACACCAGCCATTTTAGCAATTACATATGCTGCCTTTCCAACTATATTTGGATTAATTCTATCTCCATTAAACATAGCTGTTTTTACTTTATCTATTTCATCTTTGTTAAGTATATATACTCCTCTTTTTATAAATTCCATTTTAACCTTATCGTATATTGAATTTGGAACTATTACTGATTGCTCAGATGCACATATTACACCATTGTCATAAGTTTTAGATAAAATTATAGAACTTACAGCTGTTTTTATATCAGCACTTTCATCAATTATAGAAGGCGTATTACCAGGTCCTACACCAATTGCAGGCTTTCCTGATGAATATGCTGCTGTAACCATTGATGGACCACCAGTAGCCAATACCATATCTGCTTCTTTCATTAAAGTCTGAGAAAGCTCAATTGACGGTGTATCTATCCAATCTATTATACCCTCTGGAGCACCCGCCTTAACAGCTGCATCTAAAACTATCTTTGCTGCTGTAATTGTACTTTTCTTTGCACGTGGATGTGGTGAAAACATTATTCCGTTTCTAGTTTTAAGAGCAATTAATGACTTAAAAATTGCTGTTGACGTTGGATTAGTCGTTGGGATTATTGCTGCAATAATCCCTATTGGTTCAGCTATTTTAGTTATTCCCAATGATTCATCATGGTATATAAACCCACAAGTTTTTTCATCTTTATATTTATTGTATATATACTCTGCTGCAAAATGATTTTTAATGATTTTATCTTCAACAAAACCTATACCCGTTTCTTCAACAGCCATTTTGGATAATGGTATTCTTTCCTTTGCTGCTGCTATAGCTGCTTTCTTAAAAATCTCATCTACCTGTTCTTGACTATATTCGGCAAATTTTTCTTGTGCCTCTCTAAGTTTACTTAAACCCTGATTTAGTTCTTTACAATTGGTAATTTTCATATGAAAGACCTCTTTCCATAAATTATCGTTTATTTTTTAACAAATACTGCTAAATAAAAAATACTACATTAGTTAAACATAATCGGCATTTTAATAATTTAATTTGCAATACTTTGGTCTAATAAATGCACCTTAAATGTTTATATTGTTTTTTTAAAAGATACTAAATTATTTTATTAAACCTAAACACTGCAAAATTATAACTAATTTAATTCTTTTAGATAATTATATTTTTCTACTATTTTAGCATTCAAATGATCATCAACTGCTAGTCCAGATATCTTAGAAATCGTATTCTGAATTCCTTTACACTTTATGCTGTCTTGAATCTCATTTGCTTTTTGATCTTTACTATAGCTAAATAAGTATCCTCCTGCAATACCATATAGTATATTTTCAGAATTTATATTTAATTTATCACAAAGTTTTAAAGGAGTTATCAATCTATCATTATGAGATAATTTTCTTACAGGATCACGTCCTACACGAGTTACCTCATCTTTGAGGTATGCATTTTTAAACCTATTTATTAATTTATTAGAATAATTCTTTAACGAATTAATATCTAATTTATGTTTTATACTCAATGCTTTTACTGCTTCTATATGAAAACCTAAAACTATATTTTTTATGAACTCGTCCTTTATTGCTTCATGTATAAATTTATATTTTTTAAGATATCCTAAATAAGCAATAGTTGCATGAGCACCGTTTAACAAAAATAATTTTCTTTCCAAATATGGAGCCAAATTTTCAACATAACTTGCACCTTTTATATCTTTATTTATCTTAACTTTATTGCTTTCAATGTCCCATTCATAAAAATCCTCTACTGCTGTATCTATTGGAAGTTGTTTTTTTATATCAACATTTGGAACAATTCTATCTACAGCACAATTAGGAAAGCCTACTTTATCTTTTAAATAATCCATAAATTGAGAATCAGCCCCAGCAAATATAGCATTTTTAAGTACATCTGTAGCCATTAATGCATTCTCACAAGCTATTACGTCAAGTGGTTTAGTATTTACTGCCGCTCTCTTTTTTAAAATATCTTTAAGTAGGCCGCCTGTACTATTTAAATTATTAAGTCCAAGTGAAGTAGTTATTAAATCTGCATCCATTACTACTTTTTCTAATGATACTGTATCTTTTAAATTAACTGCTTTAACATTTTCAATTTTTTCTTTATTTTCAGAAGTATTTAAAGTAATAACTGTATATTCTTTATATTTATTTATGTCATCAACTAACTTATCAGCTATATCAACAAATGTAACGTCATATCCAGACTTACATAATAAATACCCTATAAAACCTCTGCCTATATTTCCTGCACCAAAATGAACTGCTTTCATAACTACATCACTCCTTTTTCTATAATTGAAATTATTTCTTTTTTCGTTTTAGCTTTTCTAAGTTTTTCAACATTTTCTTCGTATTGAACAGTAAGAGCAATATTCGATAAAATTTCCATGTGAGCATCACCTATACCAGCTATACCTATTACTACATAAGCAATATTTCCATCTCCAAAATCAACACCATTTGGATATTGTATTATAACTATACCTGTGTCCAATATTTGTTTTTTATATTCATTCATACCATGTGGAATAGCAACACCATTTCCCATATAGGTTGTAACCTCTTCTTCTCTAGCTTTCATGCCTTCTATATATTTATCATTTACATATCCATTAGCAACTAACAGTTTTCCTGCCCTTTCTATAGACTCATTTTTAGACTCTGATGGCACATTTAATAAAATATTTCTTTCTGATAAAATTTTATTATCCATAATTACTTTTCACCTCATCATTCATCTTTATTAATAACATCAATTAAAGAATTTCTTATATCATTTATTTCTCCATATTTTAATGCTTTAACAAAATTTTCATTTTCTATTAATGCAGCACTTATTTTACCCAAGAATTGCAATGTGTAACTGTATTCATTATTTCTTGCAAGTAGCACAAGAAAAGTATTTACTCCTTCTGTTGAAAATCCTCTACTTGACATAGGAAAGAATTTGTCTATCCTGTATACTCCTACAAATGGAATTACCATTTCATCACTTCTAGTATGCAGAAGGGCTGTTCCACTATTAGGGACAACCACATTCCCTTTTTGCTCTCTCTTTAATATAAGATCTTTTACTATATTTCTATTTTTTACTATATTGGATTCATCAATATCCTTTACAATAAATTTTATTAATTCTTCAAAAGATTCAACTTTAGCTCTTTTTAAATGAAAATTTTTTAAAACAGTATTAGCTAATTCGTATTCTGCACTAGTAATGTTATTACTATCTACAATGTCTATTTTGTCTTGCTTTTTTTGTTTTATTGAAGTCATTTTAAAAATAAAATTTCTTACTTTATTTATGTCATTTTTACTCATAAAAGGCGAAACCTCGATTATATTATTTATTTCATCACTGTTATTTAAACTAATAGGCACAGTTGATAAAATCAAATCATATTTATTACTTACAGTTTTTATATCGATATCATGTAATGCACTAGTATAAATGTCACCTACATCAGGGAAAAGTGAATTTATTTCACTTTTTAATATTTTTCCACTGCTTATTCCAGCTAGGCATACAATTAATATCTTAAATTTTTGAGAAATTAACTGTCTTCTTTTTATTGCAACTCCTATATGCATAATAATGTATCCAACTTCATCTGCTGAGATTCTAAGATTATATCTTGAAAAAATCAATCTGCATTGTTTCATTAAAATTTTAAACAATTGAGGATAATGACGCTTTATTTCATCAGTCATAGGATTTAAAACATTCAGCCCTATATTTAGAATATGAAATGTTCGTTTGATATGCTGCGACAAATCCTTAAAAAGTTCCCTATCTTCTGTAATATCAATGCATATTCTTTTGGATACATCCATTACAATTTCTCTAGCTATATCTTCAAAATTAATATCAGATTCTATTGCATTGTTATTAATACAATATTTATAATCATTTAAATATAAACACCAATACGTTATTTCATCTTCTGGAAGCCTTATATTGTTTTCCACTAAGACTTCACTTAAAGGTTTTAATTCTCTATATACTTTTGAATATCTCATTTTTAGTTTTATTTTTTCAGGTAAACATATGTTATCATTATCTTTAGTTTTTTTAATTGACAAAAAAATTAATATAAATAAAGTAAAATATTTTATATCATTTAATTTAAGATTTTTCAAATCAAATTGCTTTAATGTATATTTGACAAGCTCTATGCTGTAAGGATCAAAAACAGCTTGAAAAAATGTTTTAACTGTTTCATCAATTTTTTCATCATAAAGAAATGATAATAAATATTCAAATGACTTGAAATTAAAAAACAACTCAACCAATGCATTTCGTTTATCCCATTCTGATCCTGCGATTTTTATTCCAGAACTTCTTTTCCTAATGAGACATAAATTTTTCATAATCATTGACTTTTCAATATAATCAAGATCCAAACTTATGCTTCCCTTAACCACCTTGTATTTATAACTGAAATAGGATATTTTTAATGATTCCTTTGATACCAGTAATTCACAAGCAATTGCTATTTGCCTCTGTTCTTTATTAAATAACCATTGAAGAGGAACAGAATTTAATGATTCTTTTATTTTCTGTATATTATCTTTTCTCCCTGAAATACACAAATTCATATTATCGTCATTAAAAATACTTATACTTTGTTTTTTTAAATTGTCATTTATATATGAAATTTCCCGTAAAATTGTCCTTGTACTTATACCTAACTGTTTGTGAATAACATCTATATTAAAATATTTTTTATTTAACAATTCACTTAATATAAATCGTTGTCTAGGAGTCAAATTATCCATATTCAATTCATCACCAATTCATTACTTATTTTTTAATTTATCTAAAAATTCATCGTATTTAACATGATCCAAGAAATTTTTTACAGTAATAATTTGTGAATTAGGGGCCGAGTTTCTAGCTCTTTCACTTAAATTTTCTTGAACAAAAACTATATCGCTTTCTTTTGGAATACTATCAACAGAAGAATGCTCAACTTTTACTCCACTAATACCAGCATCTTTTAATTTCTTTTTAAGAATAGATTCACCCATTGCTGAAGATCCCATGCCTGCATCACAAGCAAAAACTACTAAATTAATATTTAATTTAACATTATTTGAATTGCTATCATTTTTGCTGCTAATTTTATTTCCAGTTTTCATTTCATTGACTTTAGACTGAGCTTCACAAAAATCATCTGAGGAACTTACCTCATTAGGATTAAATTTTAAAATAATTGAGGCTATTAGAAATGAAACTCCAGCTCCAACTGCAACTCCTGGTAATACTAAAAGTTGGCCTCCTTTAGGTGACATAGCCATTATTGAAAATATACTTCCTGGTGAAGGAATTGCAACCAATCCTGCATGCAGCATTACAAAAGTTAAATCTGCACAAAATCCTCCACATATTGCAGCTAATATTAAAATAGGTTTCATTAAAACATAAGGAAAATATATTTCGTGTATCCCACCAAAGAATTGTATTATAATGGCTCCAGGTGCTGATTCTTTTGCATTTCCTTTTCCATATAAACAATATGCAAGAAGTATTCCAAGTCCTGGACCTGGATCTGGTTCAAGTAAGAAGAATATTGATTTTCCTAATTTTTGTACCTGCTCAATACCTAAAGGTGAAAGTATTCCTTGATTAACAGCATTATTTAAAAATAATACCTTAGCAGGTTCTATTATTATAGCCAATAGTGGTAAAAAACCTTTATTTGTAATATATAAAGCTGCATCGCCTAATCCATTTGATATTGCAGCAACTACACCTCCAACAAATGTAAATGCTAATCCTGCCAGAATTGCAGCCAAAATACCGGCTGAAAAATTATTTACTAACATTTCAAAACCAGTTGGAATTTTTTCTCCTATGAGTTTATCAATTTTTTTGATTAAATATCCTCCAAGTGGCCCCATTATCATAGCACCTAAAAACATTGGAATAGAAGCTCCAATTACAATACCCGTTGTAGCTATAGCACCAACTACACCTCCTCTAGTATCATAAACAAGTTTACCTCCTTGATATCCTATAAGAATTGGAAGCATATATTTGATCATTGGGTCTGCCATTTTGGCTAATTTTGCATTAGGTAACCAACCAGTTTTTATAAATAAAGCAGTTATTAAACCCCAAGCAATAAATGCACCAATATTAGGCATTACCATCCCGCTTAAAAATGCACCAAAACTCTGCACTTTTTTCTTTAATGACGGATCTTCATTAGCTTTGTTAATCGTTTTCATAAAATCCCTCCTTATAATATGTCTTTATTAATAAAATTTACTTGCCTTCTACAATTCTCATTGTATAATATACTTCACACGTTTTCAATTTAAACAAGTTCAATCTTATGGTAAACTTTCAATGACACTTTTAAAATTAATTTTTTATTTTACATACTTAAAAAGCCACTTAATCTAATAAAATATTAGATTAAGTGGCTTAAATATGCAATATTAGATTATCTATTCAACAGTAACTGATTTGGCTAAATTTCTAGGTTTATCCACATCACAACCCTTATCAACAGCTATATAATACGCTAACAACTGAAGATAAATTACTGCAAGTACAGGTAAAAGAATATTATTTATCTTAGGAATATATACTGTTGAATCTACAACCTTTTCTAAGCCCTTATTTCCTTCATTTGTAAAACCAAGGACCTGTGCACCTCTTGTAGTTACTTCTTTTATATTACTTACCATTTTTTCATATAAGTCACCTTGAGTAGCAAGTGCTATTACTACAGTACCTTTTTCAATTAAAGCTATAGTACCATGTTTAAGTTCACCACCTGCATAAGCCTCTGAATGAATATAAGATATTTCTTTTACTTTAAGTGCTCCTTCCATTGCTACTGCATAATCAAGTCCTCTTCCTAAGAAAAACATATCTTTATGCATGTAAGTGTTTGAAGCAAACTTTTGAATTTGATCTTTATTATTTAATATTTGTTTAGCTTTTTCTGGAATTTCAAGCATATCTTCTTTTATTTTTTCTATTTCTTCCGAATCCAATGTTTTTTTATTTTCTGCAAAGAACAATGCTAACATATACATAGTAATAAGTTGTGTTGTATATGCTTTTGTAGAAGCCACTGCAATTTCAGGTCCTGCCCAAGTATAAAGAACATCATCAGCTTCTCTTGACACTGTACTTCCAACTACATTTGTAATAGCTATAACTCTAGCTCCCATGGATTTTGCTTCTCTTAGTGCAGCTAAAGTGTCTGCTGTTTCTCCTGATTGACTCATTACTATCATTAGAGTATTGTCATCTATCATAGGTTTTCTATATCTAAATTCTGATGCAATATCAACCTCTACAGGTATTCTTGCAAGTCTTTCTATTACATATTTCCCAACAATACCTGCATGATAAGCAGTAACACAAGCTACAATATATATTTTTTGTACATTTTTTATTTGATCTTTTGTCATTTTAATGCTATCAAGATTTATAGGTTTTCCAGGCACTACTCTAGAACGTAAAGTATCCTTTATTGCCTTTGGCTGTTCATTTATTTCTTTTATCATGAAATGATCATATCCACCTTTTTCTGCAGCATTAGCATTCCATGTTATATGAACAATATCTCTCTTAATTTGCTCTTTTTCCTGATTTAATATTTTAACACCATTTTCATCAATTACTACAAATTCTTTATCATTTAAATAATATATATCTCTAGTATGATTTAATATAGCAGGAACATCAGAAGCTATAAAATATTCTCCTTTGCCAACTCCTACTATAAGAGGACTATCCTTTCTAACTGCAACAAGCTTATTAGGTTCTTTAGAAGAAATTATACCTAAGGCATAACTACCCTCTAGTTTTGCAGTTGCTTTCATTGCTGCATCTAACAAATCACCTTTATAAAAATAATCTATTAACTGAGGAATAACTTCTGTATCAGTATCAGATACAAATTTATAACCTTTTGACATAAGCCATTCTCTTAATTCAATATAGTTCTCTATAATACCATTATGAACAACACTTATAGTTCCATCTTGATTACAATGAGGATGAGCATTGATATCAGATGGCTCACCATGAGTTGCCCATCTTGTATGTCCAATTCCAACATATCCATTTAAAGGATTTTCCTTTAATTTCTTTTCTAAGTTTACTAATCTACCTTTACATTTTGTTACATTTATTTTATCTTTATCAATTACAGCAACACCAGCAGAATCATATCCTCTGTATTCAAGTTTACTCAAACCTTCTAATAATATAGATGTTGCATCTTTTTTTCCAACAAATCCAACTATTCCACACATATTAATTCTCCCTCTTAAACAATTAAAATTTTCTATTTAAAAATCAATCTATATTTATATAATAAATTACATATAAACATTTTCAAACAGAATAAAAAAACATAGACAAAATACTCAATGATTATTGAGGTTTTAACACCAAACTGATATTGTGACAAAAATCACTTTTTGCTTTTATCAGTTGTTAACGGTAGTGTGATACCGTGGGGCACCCGCCGAGAAATTTCGATACTCCCCATCCTCGTCAACTTAAGTGAAACTCCAAATCTTCGATTTGGTTAGTTGAGCTTACTCAGCATTAACTGAGTTTCTCTTCTACTTAAGCCCTAGCGCTTTTATTTTTTTACATTATCCATATATCACCTACTTTTCAATAAAGTGATGATGTTAACATCATCACTTTATTATATTATTTTATTTGTTTTTTTGTCAACTATTATAACAATAAAATACCTTTTAGAATAACCAATTTTCATCTAAAATTCAATAGTAAATTTCTATATTTTCACTTTTTGCAGTATAGAATTGAAGGACATCATTGTTTATTTTAAATTGAACATTTTTTCCATCTGCCAAAACTTTTTTAACATTTCCTATATTATTTATTTTAAAATTAAATCCTAAATAACCTTTCTTATAACTATTTTTACACATTTCTATGTCTAAATTTAATTTATCTATATTTCTTTTAACATTAATTTTATACATGTTATAAATTCCTTTTTTGTAATCGAAACTTTCTCCATCATCTTCATAATTAATATAACTGCATCGTTCTTTTTCACCTATATAAATATCAAATGCAAGCTCATTAATTTCTTTTTCACCTATATAATTCTGTTCTGGATAATTAGGTATTATGCTGCCTGATTTAATGTATATGGGACATACATCTAAAGGAGCTTTTTTAATAATATACTGTCCTCCCTTTAGAGTTTCCTTTGTCCAATAATCAATCCAATCATTTCCCTTTGGCAAATACACTAACTTTCGCGTTTTACCTTGTTCAACAACTGGGGATACAAGAATATTTTCACCGCATAAAAACTCATCATTTATTTCATAAGTATTTTCATCATTTTCATAATAAAGCATAAGTGAACATATAATTGGAAGTCCTGTTTTTTCACCCTTAAAGAAAAGATCATATAAATAAGGTATGAATTTATATCTAAGTTTAATATATTTTTTGTTTATATCTTCCGTTTTCTCATCAAAAGCCCAGGGTTCTTGATCTCTTGTAAAAATAGAAGAGTGATTCCTAAACAGCGGTGTAAAACATCCAACTTGAACCCACCTTGATAAAAGCTCAGCACTACAATCCTCTCCAAAACCTCCAACATCTGTTCCACAGAAAGATATTCCGCTTAAGCCAAGATTCATTAACATTGGAATTGACATGCGAAGATGCTGCCAAATACTCTTATTATCACCTGTCCAAACAGTGGAATATTTCTGCGTACCTGCATAACAAGCTCTTGTAATTACAAAGGGCCTCTTCCCTGTGTATTTTTTAATACCTTCATTAGTAGCTTTAGACATTAAATGTCCATAAACATTATGTATTTCCTTATGCTGTGATCTTGTTCCCTCGTTATTAAACATAACATCCTCTGGCAGAGGTCCATTAAAACTTGCTGGTTCATTCATATCATTCCATATGCCTGAAACACCATAGTCTATCATAATTTTTTGATTGTCTGCCCACCATTTTCTAACTTTTTCATTTGAAAAATCTGGGTAAAGCGCATCCCCTGGCCATACTTCATTTACATATGGAATACCATCCTTGTTCTTAATGAAATAATCATTTTTAATTCCCTCATCATAAATCTTATAACCTCTGTCCTTTTTCACTCCTGGATCAATAATTGTCACAACCTTAAATCCCATCTTTTTTAATTTATCCATAGTTTCCTTTGGATTATGAAATTTATCTTTATCAAAAGTAAACACTTTATAGCCATCCATATAATCTATGTCGAGATATAAAACATCACATGGAATATTCTTTTTTCTAAAACTTTCAGCTACACTAATAAGTCTACTTTCAGGTACATATGTCCATCTACTTTGCTGATATCCTAGTGTCCAAATCTGGGGGAGAGGAGTTTTCCCTGTTAAATAAGTAAATCTATTAACTACTTCTTTAACTTCAGGTCCATATATAAAATAATAATCTATATTTCCATCTACTGCTCCAAAATAGTAATATTCGCTGTTTTCTTTTCCCATGTCAAAACATGTTTCAAAAGTGTTATCAAAAAATATTCCAAAGGATTGTCCCTTTCTTAAAGTTATGAAAAAAGGAATTGATTTATAAAGAGCTTCAAAAGCCTCTGTATGTGCAGAAGGATTGTCTGTATTCCACATTTTATATCTATATCCTTTTTTATTTAAAGGCCCTGTTTTTTCACCAAGTCCGTAAAAAAACATATTGCTTTCCATTTTTTTCACAACGTTTATTTTATATTTATTACTTTCTACATTTATCTTATGACCTTCTTTAACTGCCAAGTCGCAGCCTTGTGTAACACCTCTTCTTAAAAAAGGTTCTCTGTTTTTTCTATAATCTGCACACAACATATTGCCATTAACATCATATATATCCACTTTAAAGTCATCAAATATATAAACTTTTATTTTTTCTGTGGATAAAACTATTTTTTCTCTGTCTCTCTTAATTCTATAATTGCATTTTTCAATTTTTAAATTTTCAATAGCTTTAGATTTATATTCTTTTCCTTTAATAGGAACAAAAAAATTAATTATTGATGGATTAATCACTATTACCTTGGCTTTAATTTTTTCGAATTGGATTTCCACTCCATTTTCATTATCACTATAATCCTTAATTTTTCCAAACATATCTTTTTCACTCCTTTTATTGTATTTTTAAATTTATACAATCGTTTGCATTACACCGTTATTATAATCCATGATTTATTCATTTTCAATAAAACATTTATTTATATTACTGTAATAATATAAATTTAATTCTATTATTTGTAGTATAATCTTCTGTATAGATGAATTATTCTAAATATATTATTTTTTGGGGGTTACAATGGAAACACTTAAATTAGAGGATCTCACGAAATATAAATTTATATCAAATTTAAAGTTATCACCTGACAACAATTTTGCAGCTTTTGTTATAAGTACAAGCAATTTAAATCACAACAATTATGATTCAAATATATACTTATATGATTTTAACCGCAAATCTGTAAGAAGACTTACTACATTTAACAATGAAACAAACTATGAATGGCTTGATAACAGTGAGGATATAATTTTTTCATCTGCAAGAGATGATGAAGTTAAGGCTAAAGCTAAAGCAGGTGATTTATTTACACAATTCTATAAAATCAATGTGCATGGAGGAGAGGCTGTTAAATATTTTAGCGTACCTTTTGCAGTAAATTCTTTAAAACAAATTGATGACGATAATTTTTTATTGTCAATAATTTATCAGCCAAAAGACAAAATGTTAGATGGATTTTCAGATGAAGAGAGAGAAAAAAAGCTCAAAGGACTCAAGGAAGAAAATGACTACACAGTACTAGATGAAATTCCATTTTGGTTTAATGGCTCTGGCTATACAAATAAATTTAGAGTAAGACTCTATTTGTATAACAAAACATCTAGTAATTATGAGCCACTAACAGGAGAATTAACTGATGTTGAAGATTTTAATTTCAACAAGGATAGGACTAAAATTGTTTTTACCTCCCATACATTCAAAGATAAATTGGAACTTACAAATAATATATACATTTATGATTTAAAAGATAAAACTACTGAGGCACTACTTTGTGACGATAAATATTCTGTAGCAAAAGCTTATTTTTCTTATGATGAAGATAAAGTAATTTTCCTTGGAAGTGACATGAAACATTATGGTGTTAACGAAAACCCAAGATTCTTTTCTGTATCCTTATTAGATAAAAAAACTATTTTGCTTAATAATGAATTTAACAAAAGCACCTGGAATTCTGTTGGCAGCGACTGTAGATACGGCAGCTGTAGAAATTTTAAATATGTAAATTCAAACTTTTATTTTACAACTACTGAGGAAGACTCATCATATTTAAATAAAATAAATGAAAATGGTGTTATAAAAAAAGTCATATCGACTAATGGTTCCGTAGATGATTTTGATGTAAATAAAAATACTGTTATCTTCTCAGCTCTTAGAAGCCTTAAATTACAAGAACTATACACTATTGATAATAATGATGAAGTTCAGCTAACACATTTTAACAGCTGGGTAAATGAAGAAAGAAAGCTTTCAGATTTTGAACCTATAAGTATCATAAACAAACTTGGAACTAAAATAAGTGGTTATGTGCTAAAACCAGTTAATTTTGATTCATCCAAGAAATATCCTGGAATTCTTGATATTCATGGTGGTCCTAAAACTGTTTATGGTAAAGTTTTTTATCATGAAATGCAGTTATTTGCAAGCATGGGTTATTTCGTATTTTTCTGTAATCCAACTGGCAGTAATGGACGAGATGATGAATTTTCAGATATAAGAGGGAAATATGGCACCGTAGATTACAAAGATCTTATGTTATTTACAGATGAAGTTATTAGTAAGTATAAAGAAAATCTTGATACTGAAAAACTTTGTGTAACTGGAGGCTCTTATGGAGGCTTCATGACAAACTGGATTATAGGACATACTAATAGATTTAAAGCTGCTGCCTCTCAAAGAAGCATAAGCAATTGGTTGTCTAAATTTGGCACTTCTGATATAGGATATTTCTTCGCCAGTGACCAAAATAGTGGATCTACTCCTTGGAAAAATCCAGAAATATTATGGAACCATTCTCCACTTAAATACGCAGATAAATGTACCACTCCAACTTTATTCTTAAATTCAGATGAAGACAGAAGGTGCTGGATTGAACAAGGCTACCAGATGTTCACTGCTTTAAAATATCACAATATAGCTTCAAAAATGGTAATCTTTCACGGAGAAAATCATGAACTATCAAGAAGCGGAAAACCAAAACATAGAATAAGAAGACTGAAAGAAATAATTAATTGGTTTGATAAATATACAAAATAATTAAAACTTTATATAAGAAAGCGTATCAACTTTTAGCAAGATCATTTATATTCTAATAGTCAATACGCTTTCTATAATATTATGTCACATTTGTTATTAGTTACATTAGTAATTTTTGATATTATTGAGCATTATACATTCCTTTACTCTCCATATACTTAAATATAGCTTCTCCGTGTTTTTGTTCTTCTTTTTGTATATGATTTAATACATCTCGAGCTTTAGTATCCTTAAATTCAAAAATTGTAGTATCATAAGTTCCAGAAACATATTTTTCTGTCATTAACAAATCTGAACATATATCCTTATCAGATAAATTGCCACCTGCAGTTTGAGTATTGGTCATATTTTTTGCAGGACTTTGATTTTGCTGCTGATTCATTTCAGGTATCTGTCCACCTAACATTTGATTAATAGTATCCAAATGAGTTCTTTCCACCTGTTCATTAGCCTCACATATTTGTTTCAATTGAACATCCTTAGCTTCACTTGCATAATTATTGTACTTTTCAATGCAAATTTGTTCGTGACTTTTTTGATCCTCTAATAAAGTTCTTTCTTTTTGCGTTAAAGTTATTCCCAAAATAAAACACCTCCGATTTTATTTTGTGTAACTTTTATTTTAAATATACAAAACTTATCTAAACTATTTTCATCTATTGATTATTATTTTTAGCGTATTTTCCTGCATTTCTACCCGCTTCTACACCTTCTAGTGATACACAGTCTGCAAAATCATTAACTTTAACTGTATTTCCACAGGCGAATATTCCTTCTATAGATGTCTCGTATTTATCATTAACAATTGGTCCGCCTGTCTCAATGCACATTTTAACATCTAAATTTTGAATAAGTTCTGTCTCAGGTATAAGGCGTGAAGCAAGTATAAGACAATCACACTCCACCTTCTGCCTACTTTCCATTATTCTGTTACCCTGATCATCTAATTTAACAATATCTACAGATGTTATTCTATCATTTCCGTATGCCTTAATAACATCATATTTCAATTTCAAAGGTACATTAAAAAATCCAACCCACTTTTCATAATTCCTCATTTGACCACTAATCTCATCATTAGGTTCTATTAATGCTTGAACCTTAACCCCTTCTATGCAAAGCCTTCCTGCAACTACAAGCCCTAAATCACTTGTTCCCAAAATAACTACATTTTTACCTGGTACATACCCTTCAATATTCACAAGCCTTTGCACAGTTCCTGCTGTATATATACCTGCACGCTTATGCATATCAATTCCTATTTTAGGATAACCAAGTTCTCTTGCTCCTGCTGCATAAACTATGGCTTTACCTTTTATTTTAAAAACTCCATCCTTACTGTTCACAAGAGTAAGATCTTTATCGCTCTCAATATTTAAAACAGTAGTTTCTGTTTTATAGGATATATTTAAATCTTCAATCATATTTATCAATTTTTTAGCGTATTCTGGTCCCGTAAGATTCTCTTTAAATATTCCCATTCCAAAGCCATCATGTATACATTGATTTAAAAGTCCGCCTAAATTGTCATTACTATCTATTATTATAACATTATCAACATTTTGTTTTTTTGCCGCTATTGCAGATGAAAGTCCAGCTGGACCTCCTCCTATAACTATAACATCATATTCTTGCATAAACTCTACCCCCATAAATATCGCAATAAAAGCAATTCTACTAGTAAAGTTTATCATTTAAAAACAAAATATTCAATAAATGAGCTCTGTATATTATAATATTTCACCTGATGTGCTTATAGTAACTTCTCTGTATGGAACAATAGTGTTTGCTGAAAGCATAGCAGATTTTACAGCCGCAACTATACCACCGCAGCATGGTACTTCCATTCTCACTACAGTTATACTCTTAATATTACTGTTTAATAATATTTCAGTCAACTTATCCTTATAATAATTCACATCATCCAGTTTAGGGCAACCTATAACTGTAATATGATCCTTTATAAAATCTTCATGAAATTTACCATAAGCATATGCGCTGCAATCAGCAGCTACTAAAAGATCCGCTCCCTTTAAATATGGTGCCCTTGTATTTATAAGATTAAGCTGTACTGGCCACTGTCTAAGCTGTGACTTATTTTCACCATTATTATCTTTTGCTACTTCTTTTAAAGGTTCAGCAGTTCTTTTTCTAATTATAGTTTTAGCAGCGGATCCAGGACATCCACATGCAATATTATTGTTCTTTTGTATTGCTTTTTCTTTAACTGCTTCTTCGCTATAATCTTCAGCTTCTCTTTCAATTATTTCTATAGCACCTTTGGGACATTCAGGCAAGCAATCGCCAAGTCCATCACAATATATATCACTTAAAAGTTTTGCCTTGCCACTTACTATTTCTATAGCACCCTCATGGCAAGCTTTTACACATATTCCACATCCATTACATTTTTCTTCATGTATTTTAACTATTTTTCTCTTCATTAATTTCCTCCACTGATTAATTTTTTTATATGCACTCTATTAATTTTATTATAATGATATTTTGTCATATACTCAGTGATATATATCACACTTTTTAATTATTTTTTATCTAAATTTCCTATATGTAAATTATACTTCCCAGTATTCTTTCTTCCAATGGCAGAATCTATTGTAGATTTTAAAAATACCCCCCTTATTATTGAGCTTGAACCATATTTATTTCTTATTTTGTCTATAGTATCATCAAGGGATTTATTTTTAAGCCTATCATCGCTATCAAAAATTGACATTTGATAAATTTCATTAGAGGATAGACCAGACACTGACACACCAAGCAGTCTTATTTTCTCACCTTTCCATGCAGCATCAAAAAGTTTATAGGCACTCTTTTCAATTTCTTTTGTTGAATCCGTTGAAAATGATAATTTCTTCTGCCTTGAATAACTTACAAAATCACTACTTTTTATTTCAACACATACTATTTTACACATATTATTTGAATTTCTAAGCCTCATTCCCACTGTCTCACAAAGTGAAAGAATAACTATATGTGCAGTTTTCCTGTCTCCTATATCAAATGGAACAGTTGTAGAATTACCAATACCTTTCATCTCAATATGATTACTGCTTTTTACTTTCGAATCATCAATTCCATTTGCATAATTCCATATTAAATTTCCATGGCTTTTAAGCACTGACTTTAGCACTACTGGATTTGACCTAGCAATATCCCCTATTGTATTCATATTTAGCTTATGTAGTTTTGGAGCTGTTGCCCTTCCAACCATAAAAAGCTCTTCAACTTTAAGAGGCCACATTTTTCTCTCTATTTCATTTTCGAAAAGAGTATGTACCCTATCTGGCTTTTGAAAATCCGAAGCCATTTTTGCCAGAAGTTTATTATGTGCTATTCCTATATTTACAGTAAATCCAAGTTCATTTTTAATTCTTTCCCTTATATCATTTGCAATTTTCAAGGTATCTTTAAGTATATCTTTATAATAAGTCATATCTAAAAAACATTCATCAATGGAGAATTTCTCAATTAAAGGGGTGTATTCACTTAATATTTTCATCATTTCTATACTTGATTTAACATAGACGTCAAACTCAGGAGGAAATATTTTAAGATTTTTACATTTTTGAAGAGCTCTAAATAGCGGCTCTCCTGTTTTAATATTATACTTTTTTGCAGGCATAGACTTTGCAAGGACAATTCCTTTTCTTGCATTTGAGTCTCCGCCTATAACCGAGGGTATCTTCCTTATATCTAATTTATCTCCATTCTTTAATGCATGTACTGCACTCCATGATAAGAAAGCAGAATTAACATCAACATGAAAAATAATTCTCTTTTTAACATCCATATTGAACACTTCCTTAAAATTATTATTAATTATATTATACACGAACATTTGTTTGTTGTAAACATATGTAAAAAATATTTATTTATATTCTATTGATAATGACTTTAATTTGACATATACTGCAGTATAATATAAAAATAATCACTGTATAAAAATTTGTAATTATAATCAAAATATTTTAAGGAGGTAGATATCATGATTAAACTTGTTTTAATAAGACATGGACAAAGTGAGTGGAATAAACAAAATAGATTTACAGGCTGGACTGACGTAGACCTTTCAGAAAATGGCCTTCAAGAAGCAAAAAATGCTGGTAAAATACTTAAAAATAATGGTTACGAATTTGACAAGGCTTATACATCAGTTCTAAA
Organism: Clostridium sp.; assembly: GCA_028692255.1. Taxonomy (GTDB): domain Bacteria; phylum Bacillota; class Clostridia; order Clostridiales; family Clostridiaceae; genus Clostridium_I. Next base: position 10,376 of record JAQUXS010000026.1, on the reverse strand, counting down.
AAGAGCAATCAAAACCCTTTTCTTTATACTAGATGAACTAAATCTTTTGTGGATACCTGTATCAAAAAATTATAAATTAAATGAAAGACATTATGGTGCTCTCCAAGGTTTAAATAAAGATGAAACTGCAAAGAAATATGGGGCTGAGAAAGTTCATACATGGAGAAGATCTGTAGATGTAAGACCACCTGCACTAGAAGAAAATGATGAAAGATATGCTGGAAATGATCCTAAATACAAAGATGTAGAAAAAAGTCTTATACCACTTACTGAAAATCTATATGATACAGAAAAAAGAGTTCTTGAATACTGGCATGAATTTATAGAACCTGAAATAAAAGTTGGTAAAAGAATTATAATATCTGCACATGGTAACACATTAAGAGCACTTGTAAGATACTTAGACAAAATACCTGCAAACGGCATAATAAATTTGAATATACCAACTGGTGTTCCCCTTGTATATGAGCTTTCTGATGATCTTATACCTATAAAACACTATTACCTTGGGATGAAAGGTCCTCTTCCTGCTTATGACATTAATCTTAAAGAAGCAGTTGTGGATGTTAAGAAAAAAGAAGATACTTATGAGGATATTCACAAGTAATACAAAAAACTTGCTTTGATATAAAAAATTAGGGTTATCACATTAACGTACCAAACTTAAATGTTAGTGTAATAGCCCAATTTTGATTGTTTATAGTCTACATATTATTTATTATTTTTACTGCTACTTTTCAATGTTAGGCATAATACAAATCCAACTGAAATTAATATAGACGCAGTTATCAAAGAATGTCCAAATCCTGAATATATGGCATTAACTTTATTATTAACTAACAAGTATTTCACTTTTTTTTGTTCTTTGTAAATTTTTTCTTCGCTCATAAATTATAACTCCTTCTTTTTTATTTAGACCAGTCTATATAAAAAATGTATAATACAATTTAAATAAGCAATACATTATTTCTTATTTAAATAAACATTTAATAAATTACTTAGCTGACTCTTAACAACCAAAAGAGCTGTTGGAATTTTTTGAGTAACTGCTACTGAAATAGCCCCTTCCATTGTAACTTGAATAAATTCTCCAATATTCTCAGCTTCTGATTCAGGAATGCCACCTTCAATTAATTTTTCATAATATACTTTTGTTAACTCTCTAAATGCTTCATCGCAAGCTTTTCTTAATACTTCATTTGACAAATGAGTTTCTAGAGCTATTAAACTTAAAGATATATCTTTAGGCTTATTATCCCTTTTTAAATCATCAATAATATTATTAATAACCCCTGCAAGTTCTTCTTTACCACCTTTAAAATAATAATATAAAGATCCTTTAGGTGCATTACTTTCTTTTAGAATTTCATTTAATCCTGTTCCATTATAACCTTTAACTTGAAATAGATTTGCTGCTGCAATAACAATTTTTTTGTTTTGAATCAATTTTATAATGCATTTAGGGAAAAATAAAAATACTCCTCAACCCTATAAAAAAATAAACCGCCACACTATTTTTTAGTGCGACAGCCTCTTCTATCTTATTCTATTCTTCAATATCTAACATATGTAACTCTTTGTCCTTATAATTCTAATCTATATATTTTATTATCTTACAAGGATTTCCAACAGCTACAACATTAGCTGGAATGTTTTTTGTAACTACACTTCCTGAACCTATTACACTATTATCCCCAATTGACACTCCAGGATTTATTATAGATCCTCCTCCAACCCATACATTGTTTCCTATAGTTACAGATTTGGTGTAATCAGCATTTTTAGGTCTTAATTTAGGATCAATTAAATGAGTTGCAGTAAATATATTTACATTTGGTCCTAGCAATACATCGTCTCCAATTTTCACTAGGCCATCATCTAAAACCAAGAAATTAAAATTGGCATAAAAACTTTCTCCAATCTCCATATTAGTTCCATAATCACAATGAAAAGGAGGTTCTATTTCAAAATTTTCTCCTATTTTGCCAAATAATCTTTTGAGAATACTTTTTCTTTCCTCAGTTGCTTCAGGATCAGTGTTATTATATGCTTTTGTAAGATGTCTAGCTTTATTTCTCAAAAGTATTAATCCCTCATCATAAGCATTGTACACCTCTCCCTTTAGCATTTTTTCTTTTTCATACATTCTGCATACTTCCTCTTTGTTTGTATTTTAACTACATTAAAAATTATACCTTTTTATGCCTAATATACAAAATGTAAATATCAAAGGAACATCTTCTCAATATTTAGAGAATAATGTTCCTCAATAAAGTTTCATTCAATTACAAATTCTAAAATTAGTTAAAAACATTGAAAACCTCGTATTCGTCTAAGATCCATTCCAAAGTACACCCATCTTCTGCCGTCCCACTTGTAACCTGCTACAGATCTTCTTCCAAGAAAAATAGGCCATGACCAAAAACCTCTACCTCTTCTTGGCCATATATAAGTAAATCTAAATAGACACATTCTTATATGATTTTGATTAGGTACATTTGGATTAAGATTTCCTTGGTGTTTCATCTCACCCATAATTTTCATTTGGTTTTCTTTAGGTATTTGATTAGGAGGTGGCCCTGGAGGCATAGAAGCTCCTGCTGGGTCTCTAGACAATTCCCATGCATCAAAAAAATCGCATCTATATGGACAGCATGTTGGAATTTGATCGTATTCTATTTGGTCTAGATTTTCATCATTATACAATTCATTATCATTTGAATCATTAGGGTCTTCACCATCGTGTCTATAGAAATCATCGTAATTCATGTGATATCTCCCTTTTTTTGATCTCACTACACTATATGCAAAAACTTAAAAATTGTAAACTGTCCCTTTCAACTTTTTCTATACTTCTTTAAAATTACATATCCATTTTTTAAAATTGCATATACTGGAACCACTGCAAATGCTGCAAATGGACCTAAAAGTGTAACTGCCATTATTACAAGAAAAATATCGGTTAATGGATGAATTTTCATTGTCTTTGCCATAATTGTAGGCACAACAATTCTTCCCTTTAACGTTTGAACAATTATAAAAACAAGTATGAGTTTTACAACCATGGATAACCCCATACTTATAGCTATTGCAGTTGGAATTATCATTGATATGAAAAATCCAACAAACGGGATAAAAGCAAGCACAAAAGTTATTACACAAAGAATCAGTGCATTTGGAATTCCAATTATTTTATAACCAATAAAAATCATAATTGAAAGCGAGAGTGCTACCTTGGCCTGCCCTGTAACATAATGATTTAATATATCATTACTTTCACTTAAAAATTCATTTATACTTTTTTTATATTTATCATTTACAAAAAATAAAACTTTATCTTTAATTTTTTCAGAATCTCTGAGCATGTAATAAACTATAATTATTATTAGAAAAATTGTTGAAAATGCATTCATAAAATATCCTGCAATTTTTTTTGAAGTGCTTCCTATATATTTTAAATATGTTTTTAGTACATATAAAAATAATTCATATGTTTTGTCTAAATCTATGATATTATTTATCCGACTTAACAAAAGACCGGGTAAATTATTTTTATTATTAATTAAACTATACATTTTTACAATCATATTTTGAAATTGTCTTGAAGCATACTTGCCAAAAGAGAATACAAATCCAGAAAATACAAATGTAAATATAATAAGTGTAAGTAAAGCTGCCCTACTTGATTTTATACCTTTATTCAAAAAAGTTTCATTAATAGGCTTTATTATATAATATATAAGCATTGATACAAGTATTGGTATCACTATTGATTTATAAACAGTTGAAATAAATTTCCCGAAAAAATTTATCTTTCCTATTAATATTATTGCTAAAAGAGAAAGATTTAATATAAGTAGATATTTTATAACTTTACTTTTCAACGAATCACGTCCCTAATAATGATAAAATTATATCCTGCTTATTTTTAACATTTTTAAGGAATTTAATTCATTTTATTTATTATACTAATTTTCGAGTTACCTCAAATATAGTATTTATTGATGCTAGCAGTTTATCTACATCCTCTTTTGATAATAAATTTAACTTTTTCGTTAGAGACTCTGACATTTTTATTTTTGTTCCATTTAAAAATTCTAATCCTTTATCATTTAATTTTACATTTATAATTCTTCTATCATTTTTATTAAAACTTCTTTCAACAAATCCTACATCAATAAGTTTATCAATCATTGGTGTAAGCTGCTGTTTTGATATACAAATGTTCTTTGAAAGTTCAGACATACTCAAAATACCGTTTTCATTAAGTATAACAATTAAATAAAATTGAAGCGGACTCAATTTCGAGTTAACTGTCACATCATTTGACTTTAATATCCTTTTTTGCAATGTAGGCATCAAAAGAAGAAGTTTGTATACTAGTTCCTCTATATTTTCGTATTTCATCGAGTATCATCTCCTATATTTATAATTATATCATAAATTTCCATATAACCAATCCACAACATATTCCATTGGATTTTCATTGTTTGATGGACATTTATACTTTGCTTTTTCTAAAAGCTTTTTATTACCACTTTCAACGCAAAACCCATAACCTACATCCCTGAGCATTTCCAAGTCATTCATATTATCTCCAACTGCAATTACATGATTTTTATCTACTTTTAAATAATTACACAATTTTAGAACTCCGCTGCCCTTTGTAACATTTTGAGGAAGAATCTCAAGATAATTTTCTCCACTTCTAACGGTATTAGCATTTTCTAAAATGCTTCTATTTTTACCCTCTAAATCATTAAGCTTTTCCTCTTCTCCTACTACAAGTGCCTTAGTCCAATTCTTTTCCCATATCCCCTGCATGTCATATATAACATCATATCCTTTATCAAAAAATCTCTTTGTAAAGCTGCACGAACTATAAATATAAATTTTTTCATCACAATATATTTCAATTCCAAGAGATCTATCAAAATTTTTTAAATTTTTTACTATATCTTTATCTTCTTTTTCTATATACACTTCATATATAATTGAGTTGTTATCATAATCATATAATTTAGCGCCGTTATATAGTACTACTGGTACAGTTACAGGTAATTTTTCAATATACCTTCCAAGTGAATCCACTGTTCTCCCTGTTGCAATAGTAAAAAGTCCTCCATCTTTTATGAAACTATGAATTGCTTTTAAATTTCTACTGCTTATTTTACTTTTATCATCTAAAATAGTTCCATCCATATCTGAGACAATAAGATAGCCATTAAATTTTTTATTCATAATAATAATCTAACCTCGCAATTTTATGAGTTACAATTAATATTTTATTGTATAATTTAACATTCATCAAGTAAAAAATGGGCTGTTGCATTATTTAGTACCACAGCCCATAAGTGAATCTATTTTAGCTTTGAAATTATATCTTCAATTTTAAGTTTATCCTGTTTTCCTGTATCCATGTTTTTAAAGCTTAGTAACCCACTTTTAACTTCATCTTCACCTATTATAATTACATAAGGTATGCCACTATTATTTGCATAGGAAAGCTTCTTACCAAACTTTCCACCTTCAAGGTAAACCTGTGAACTTATATTATTATCTCTAAGCTTTTTAGCAGCAGCAACTGCATAGTCCATATCTTCTTCCATTGGTATAACAAGTACCTTGGCAATAGCTTTAGATAAATTTTGTTCCTTTAAAACGCCAATTTCCTTAAGCTGTGAAAAAAGCCTTGTAAGACCTATAGACATTCCAACACCCTGTAATTTTTCCTTAGTATAATAAGCTGCAAGGTTATCATATCTTCCACCTGAACATATTGAACCTATATATTTATAGTCCTCAAGCATTGTTTCATAAACTGTTCCAGTATAATAATCTAATCCTCTTGCTATTTTAAGATCTATTGTGTAATTTTCTTCTGTTACACCAAATTTTTCAATGTAATGTGTAACACTTATAAGCTCTTCTAATCCTTCATTAAAATTACTGTCATCAATGTCTAATGCTTTTAGTGCAGCAATTATTTCGCTTACACTTCCATTAATGTTTATAAAATCAATTATTTTCTTTACACTAGTTTCTTCTAATCCTATTTCTTTAAGTTCCTCAGTTACTTTATCCACACCTATTTTATCAAGTTTATCCACAGTTCTAAGGACTTCTACTGAATCAGTAACATTAATTGAACTAAAAAATCCATTTAATACTTTTCTATTATTTATATGTATTTTAAAAGCTGGAAGTCCTATTTCTTTAAATATAGAACACATTATACTTGGAAGCTCTGCATCATTTACAATGCTAAGCTCTCCCTTTGAAATAGCATCTATATCACACTGGTAAAACTCACGATAACGTCCCTTTTGGCTTCTTTCGCCTCTATATACTTTCCCTATTTGATACCTTCTAAAAGGGAACACAAGATCTTCCATATGCTGTGCAGCATATCTTGCAAATGGAACAGTTAAATCAAATCTAAGTGAAATATCATTTTTACCCTTTTCAAACCTGTAAACTTGTTTATCTGTTTCATCTCCTCCTTTTGCAAGAAGTATCTCTGACTTTTCCATTACAGGTGTGTCTATTGGAACAAATCCACTTTTTTCATAATTTTTCTTTATAATATCTTTTATTCTATTGAATTCAATCTGCTCATCAGGCGTAAGTTCCATAAAGCCTGACATTATCGATGGTTTAATAATTTTATTATTCATGCTTTTCCCTCCTAAAACATTAAAACCGTGCAGAACACATCTTTTCCGCACGGCTAAAGCAGTTAACTATCAATGTCTCTATTTTAACTGGTATATTAATTCATACTTTATTCGAATAAATCGCTTTTTAAAATTATATCATATCAAAACTTACCCTTCAAGTGTTGATATTCCCTTATACTAAACTATATATGCAAATTTAATATTATTTGACATATTAAAATGCCATTAGTATAATGTAATAAATATTATAATTTTTATTCAAAAAGGGAGTAGTTTGATAGGTATTGTCAACATTTTGGCTTAACTTAAAGCCTGGCAATATCCACAATTTGTGAAACGAGACTTTTGACATATTAAAACATATGCCAAAAGTCTCTATTTTTTTTAGGAGGATATTAAAATGCTTTTAACTTTTCTTTTAATGATTGCTTCAGCAATTATAATTTATATTAGCAGTGAATTATTCGTAAATGGAGTAGAATGGGTTGGAAAGGCTTTCTCCATTTCGCAAAATGCAGTCGGGACAATACTTGCTGCATTTGGTACAGCCCTTCCTGAAAGTATAATAACTTTCATAGCTGTTGTTTTTGGGAAAAATTCTAGTCAAAAAGATGTAGGGATAGGGTCAGCTCTTGGAGGACCTCTTGTTTTAAGTACAATTGCTTATTCTATTGTTGGAATAACTATATTAATGTTCAGTGCAAAACGAAAAAAAGGATCAGCTTTATGTACAAACACAAAAAAACTTTCAAGAGATCAAACTTGGTTTTTATGTATTTTTGCATTTAAAGTATTACTTGGTCTTATAATATTTCAATTTAAACATTGGATGGGATTTTTATTTATTGCAGCATACATAGTATATTTCTATATAGAAATGAACACTGAATGTGAAGAAAATGACACTGAACTAGAACCACTAAAATTTTCACCTAATACTAAAACACCTTCAAAAACATTGATAGTTTTTCAAACCTTACTTTCAGTACTATTTATATATTTGGGATCACAGCTCTTTGTAAATAAACTTGACTATATAAGCATACAAATTGGCGTTCCTGCCCACATTGTAGCACTTATATTAAGCCCTGTAGCAACAGAACTTCCTGAAATATTAAATGCAATTATATGGGTAAGACAGGGAAAAGAACAGCTTGCACTTTCAAACATAAGTGGTTCAATGATGATTCAAGCAACAATCCCAAGTGCTCTTGGAATAATATTTACGCCATGGCTTTTTGATAAAATTTTAGTACTTTCGTCAGTAATAACTTTTAGTGCAATTTTATTTACATTAATTGCTCTTAAAGAGAAGCACATATCTGCAAAAAGATTATCTTTTAATGCTGCATTTTACATACTATTTATTTTAGGAATAATAATAATGAAATAATCTTACTAAGGGCTGAAAATAAAAATTCAGTCCTTAGTTTCTAAAAGATGTTTTTTATTTTCAATTGCTCTTTCATATTCTGGATTTATTTCAATAGCTCTGTTAAAACTCTCTAGTGCCTCTTTAGCTCTATTAAGTTTCAATAAATCGCATCCCATATTGTTATAAGAAGCATAATCATCTGGTTCTTTTTCTATTGCTTTCTTATAAAAACCTAAAGCAGATTCGTATCTTTCAAGTTCGTCTAAAACATATCCCATATGAAAATAAATTGCCCCAGTGTCATCTGTATATTTTTCTGCATTTAAAAAACACTGAAAGGCTTCTTTAAAATTACTTAAATTTTCAAGCACAAGTCCTTTGTTATAATATGGAAAGGGATCTTCCCCGTCAATTTCAATAGCTTTATCAAAATAAGAAATTGAATCTTTAGAATTTCCTTCTTCATTTAATATTCTTCCAATATAAACATATGGATCAACAAAATCTGTAACAATTTCTGCTGCTCTTTGTAAATATAAAATTGCCTCTGTATATTTCTTTTTAATTTCATATATAGCACCAATTTTAAAATATGCATATCCATAATTGTTATCATTTTTAATTATTATATTTAAATATTTTAAAGCTTCATCATAATTTTCCATTTCAAATAATGCATCTGCTTTGCAGTATAAGTATTCTAAATCATTTGGCTTTAAAGTAAGCATTTTATCTATTATTTTCATTTCTTCATTAAATTTTTCTTCACTGTGAAGTATTTCTGATAAGTTTCCCATTGCATTTAAATTTTTATCATTTAGTTTTAAGACATCGTTATAATACTTTACTGCACTATCTGAATCTTCCATCAAATCAAAGCAATATGCTTTTTTATATGTACATTTTTCAGCGTCATATCCTTTTTTCAAAGCCTTTTCAAATTCAACTACAGCTTCCTTGTACATTCCAAGTTCAATTAATATTTCACCTTTTATATATTTTAGATATCCACTTTTCTCATCTTTTTTAATTTCATTGCTGCATAGTTTAAGTGCTTCTCTATATTTAGAATTTATAAATAATTTTTCTATAACCTCAATATTATCCATTTTCATCTTCCTTATTATTTAATATAATCAAATAGATTCTTTTTCTTACCGTCTTCAATATTTGAAAACCTCTTTGGAATAATTATATCATTATTATAAGCATTTTCGATTATCTTATCTAACATATAATCCTTAAATTTAAACTGCGAAAAATAATTTATCTCCCCTCTAATAGAATACTCAATGTTGCTTGGCATATTATCCCCTGCAACATAAAGAGGAAATCTATCTTCAACATTTTTATAAATAAGGGCATATTGGTATATAGATGCATCGATTATACTTGATTTATACACGTTGAAGTAATGAGCATACTGCCTTTTATAACCATTTATCTCTACATACAATATTCCTTCTACGGCTGAGATATCAAAATCAAGTTTCCTTCCACACTGATATATAAGCGTTGATATAAGCCTTCCACTGCTTGCTACTGTATAATTTGATATACAGTAAGCACATAGTTTTTCTAGAAATTTTAAATTTTCATCCATTTATTTAATCTCATCCCCTATTAAACATTTTTAACACAAGTTTACTATCCTGCATATAAGAACTACTAAGTAAAAAACAAACCGCCGCACTATTTTAGTGCGACAGTCACTTAAAGTGCCTTACATTATTTCTTTATATCAAATGTTATTCTCTCTTTATTATTATTGAGATAAATATCCGTTGTCTTTGGCTCTGTTTTAGATAATACTTTTCCATTCCTTATAGAGTACAATACTTCAGCTTGTTTTCTTACAACATCATACTCATTTTTAGCATTCATTATAATAAGATTTCCTGGTTTGCCCTTTTCAATGCCATATTTATCTTGAATGTTTAAAGTTTGTGCACTGTTTTCAGTTATAAGATCTATTGAATTTACAATCTGTTCGTATCCCATAAGCTGACACACATGTATTCCCATACTAAGAACCTGAAGCATATTTGCTGTTCCCATTGGATACCATGGATCACATATGTCATCATGTCCAAAGCATACATTTATATCTGCATCTATCATTTCCTTAACTCTTGTAATTCCACGTCTTTTAGGATATGTATCAAACCTTCCTTGAAGGTGAGTGTTTACAATAGGATTTGAAACAAAATTTATGTTTGACATCTTTAGTAGTCTAAATAATTTGTAAGCATATGCATTATTATAAGAATGCATTGCTGTTGTATGGCTAGCTGTAACCCTTTCACCTATCCCATATTTAT
>JAQUXS010000025.1 GCA_028692255.1 Clostridium sp. | reverse complement strand
CTTTTCAAATGTATCTTCATCTTTTGCCCTGTCCATAAGAAGCGTTTCTGCTCCAAACATTTCAGGCACTTCTGTAAGTACAGTAGTAGCACCCTGTGCTATTAGAAAATCTGAGGTTTTTCCTAAAAGTGGATTTGCAGTTATTCCTGAAAATCCATCTGAAGCTCCACATTTAAGTCCAATCTTAATTTCTGACAGTGGCACATCCACCCTTTTATCTTTTCTCATATTTTCATAAAGTTCTTCTAAAAGTTTAGCACCTTCTTCAACTTCATCATCTACTTCTTGAGAAATTAAAAATCGTGTTCTTTTTTCATTGTATTTAGAAAGAGATTTTACGAAGGATTCCATTGTATTATTCTCACATCCAAGTCCAAGTACTAATACACCACCTGCATTAGGATGTTTTACAATGTTCCCCAGTATAGTTCTTGTATTTTTATGGTCTTCTCCAAGCTGTGAGCAGCCATAGTTATGTTTAAATACATGTATATCATTAAATTTAGTTTTACTTTTAAATTTGTTTGCTATCATTTCAGCAATACCATTAACACAGCCAACAGTAGGAACAATCCAAAGTTCATTTCTAATTCCAACTTTTCCGTCTTCTCGTCTATAACCTTTGAATGTTAATTTTTCATCCTTAAATGGATTTATAAAAGTCTTTTTATTATACACATAATCTTTAATGCCACTTAAATTGGTTTTAATATTATGCGTATGAACCCACTGTCCTTTTTTAATATCACAAATAGCATGCCCAATTGGAAATCCGTACTTTACGATATTCTCGCCTTCCCAAATATTACGGATTGCAATTTTATGTCCTCTTTTTACTTCTTCTAAAACAGTAACTGTATCATTTTCGATTTTATCTGACTTTTTAAAGTCTTTAAGAGCTACAACTACATTATCATTCTCGTTTATCTTTATTGTATTTTTCATGAGAATATACCACCTTTACTACATTACTGTCTTTATTGCCTCATGTATTCCATTCTTATCAATATTAATAAGGTTCTTTGTAACAGCATCTGTTAAACCTTCAACCTTGTTAAGATCCATCTTCCAATTCTTTTCATATCCAAGAACTGAAGTTACAAGTTTTTTGTAACCTGCATCTGTTCCATCACATTCTGACCATAAATCTTTAAACAATTTAAGAACATCGTCGTTATCCTTAAGAGCTATATCTTCGCTGCCTCTCTTACCTTTATAGAATTCAATTAATGCTGAAAGTGAGAATACCAATTTCTTAGGAAGTACTCCTTTTCTCTTCTTATATTCAAGAAGTGATGGTAAATCTCTTGTCTCAAATTTTGACATTGAATTTAATGAAATACTCATAAGATAATGTTTAACAAATGGATTCATAAATCTTTCAAGTACAGCATTTGCAAAATATTCAAGTTCATCTTTAGGTAAATCAAGAGTTGGTATTATTTCATCAAACATTACACTTCTTAAGTATTTACCTACCACTTCATCTTTAAGAGATTCAGCTACTGTATTTAATCCATATAGATAAGCAACTGGAACAAGTGATGAATGAGCTCCATTTAATATCCTTACTTTTCTTGTTCTATAAGGAGTAACATCATCAACTATTTTAACGTTAAGTCCTGCTTTTTCAAATGGTATTTCATCTGCAAGATCTTTTGGTCCTTCAATTACCCACAGGTGGAATTGTTCTCCTACATCTACAAGATTATCCTCATATCCAAGTTCTTTTATTTTTTCATCAATTGTATCTCTTGGGTATCCTGGAACTATTCTATCAACTAATGTACAGAAGAAAGTATTCGCTTCATTAAGCCATTTTACGAAATCATCTTCAAGATTCCAAATATCAGCATATTTTAATATTACTTTCTTTAATTTTTCACCATTTCTATCTATGAGTTCACATGGTATAATCCTAAGTCCCTTTTCTTTTGCACCATTAAAGAATTTATATCTTTTATATAAGAATGCTGCTAATTTTCCTGGATAACTATTTTGACATGTACCATCTAGTTTATCATTTTCATCAAATGCAATACCAGCTTCAGTAGTATTTGAAATTACAAATCTTATTTCAGGCTGCTCTGCAAGTTTTAAATAATCACTATAGTCTCTATAAGGATTAATGCATCTGCTTATACTATTTATTATTTTATGTTCTTTTACAGCTTTTCCATCTTTTAATCCCTGTAAATAAAGTGTATATAAACCATCCTGATCATTAATTTTATCTATCATACCATTTCTAAGAGGTTGTATTACTACTACACTTGAATTAAAATTAGCTTCGTTATTCATCTTGTCTATCTGCCAATCAATAAAAGCTCTTAAAAAATTTCCTTCTCCAAATTGAACTATTCTTTCAGGATATTCTTTGTAATTCTTAAACGTTTTCTTGCTTAATTTCATAATAAATCCTCCCCTAAAATCATTTTGTTTTATACTTCATATTTATTATATCATATTTTTGCACACGTGAACATAAATATTATTTAATTATCATTTTTTGCATTTCTTTGATGTAGCACTTCAATAATATCTGCAAATTTAGCATCTGAAAGATTATATAATATGCCTACAACTAAAGCTGCCATTAAAAGCGCTATTGCAGGGTAAAGCATAAGAAGTGCTCTTATACCAAGTAACGTATGTGCACTTTGCTTAGTATTTGCAACATATCCAATAATTCCAAGACCAGCACCTGCAGCAAAACCTGCTAAAGATTGTGCAATTTTTCTTGAGAAGTTAAATACAGCATAAGTTATTCCTTCTCTTCTTTCACCATTTCTCCATTCACCATAATCAATTGAATCTGAAACAAATGCCCATGTAACAGCATTGGGAATACTAACTCCTGCAAAAGATATAGCTGCAAGTATTATAAATACTACAAAATGAGTACCTGGAAGAAAGAAATTTATCGTATCTGCAATAACACTTACTAAAAATCCAATAACCGTTGTCTTCTTTTTACCAAACATTTTAACCAATTTAGGCACAAATGCAACACCTAAAACTGCACATCCAATAGTGAAGAAATTTACATAGGCTACAAGTTTCACGTTACCAAGATTATATTTACAATAATAAACTATCATCTGTGTTTTTATATTATAAGCTGAAATTGAAAATACTGTCATTAATATAATTGTTAAAAGTGCTCTGTTATGAAATATTGCATTTGCCATTATCTTTGGGGTAATTTTTTCTTGCTCTTTGGAGTCATGTGTAACAACTTCTTTAGTATTTTTAAAAGTCATATAAAAGGATATTATACCAATTAAACTCATTAATCCTGCTATTAATGGAAATCCTACTCTTTCATTTCCAAACATAGTTACAAGAGGCATAAATACAACACCTGTTATTAAAAGCGATCCTGAAGATCCTATCTGTCTAAAGGTTGAAAGAAGTGTTCTCTCATTAGTGTTTTGAGTTATAACTGAACCAAGTGATCCATAAGGTACATTTGTAAATGAATAAAAAAGGCCCCATATCATGTATGTAGCATATGCAAATATTAGCTTGCCACTGCCTGTTTTAGCTGGATTAGTAAATGTTATAACTGTCATAATGGCAAGTAATATACTTGAAAAGAACATTATACTTCTAAATTTACCATACTTATCAGGCTTTCTTGAGTCGATTATAGTCCCTGCCAATGGATCCATAAATGCATCAAATAACTTTGTAAAAAGAAATATTCCACCTGCAGCTCCAGCTGCTATTCCAACTACATCAGTATAAAATTGAAGCAAGTATGCCTGTCCTAAGTCAAACATAAAACCATTTCCAAAATCTCCAAGTCCATAGGATATTTTTTCTTTAAGATTCAATTTCTTATTTCGTGCATCCTGTTTTGTTTCCATTAATTACTTCATCCCCTATTAATATTTTAAATTGTAGTAAAATTAAAATTTAAACATTTACAGTAAACATTTACTTATATATTAAAAATTTTTTCTACCACCTCTTATAAAAAAATATCTATTTAAAGTTTCATGCACTAACAATTTTTGCAAGTGCATGAAACTTAAAGTCATTTTATTTTCACTTGTTAATTTTTAAATTTTTTACAGAATCTCTTATAATCAACTTTGTATCAATGTAAATCTGATCACCTTGAAATTGTTTTTTTTGAAGTACATCTAAAAGTTTTTCAGCTCCAAGCATACTTACTTTTCTTGATTGCTTCATTATTGTTGTAAGAGCAGGTGTTACATAACTATCAAATACATTATCATCAAAACCAATTATAGAAATATCCTCTGGAACCCTTAAGTCAGAACTTTGTGCAGCTTTCATTGCACCTACAGCCATATCATCATTTGAACAAAATACTGCTGTTGGAATATCAGGTAATTTTATAAGCTCTTTCATAGCCTTAAAGCCACTTTCAAGATCATAATCACCCTGTTTAAAATAATTGCTGTTTATTTTAATGTTGCTATCAACAAGTGCATTTACAAAGCCTTCTTTTCTATTAACAGAAGATTTAAACCCATATGTCCCTTCTATAATTGCTATATTTTTATGACCATTCTCAATTAAATATTTTGTAGCTTCATAGGCTCCATCTTTTTCCGCTGAAAGTATATTTATAATGTTATTAGAACCTATTTCCCTGTTTAAAACTACAAGTGGAATTTTTTTATTTATGACATCATACATAAAAGGATTGTCACTTTCACTTTGACTTACAAGTATTATGCCATCAAATCTTTTACTTGACATACAATTAAAATCAGTACAATTGTCTACACCTTTTATAACAATGTTGTATTTTTGATTTATAACATTAGTAACTCCATCTATAATTTCATGAAAAAAGCTAGGAGAAGTTCCTTTGCTTATCGAAGAAAAGAACAACCCAATATTGTACGATCTATTTAGCACCAAACTTTTTGCATTATAATTTGGAACGTAATTTAGTTCTTTGGATATTTGCAATATCTTATTTTTAGTTTTTTCATTTATAAATGGGCTATCGTTAAGTGCTCTTGAAACAGTTGTATGAGAAACATTGGCTATTTTAGCAATATCTTTTATAGTAACATTCATCTTAATTAAGTACACCTCTTCTGACTAAAGTAATTTTTAATATTACATACAGTATAATATTAATATCACCAAAAATCATCTATCAATGTGACTTTTTTTACCCATATATTCAAGAAACTGATCTAAAACCGGATAACCTTCCATATCGCCTCTTACAAGTGTAGCCATTGCCCCTTCTGCATTAGCACGCTTACCACATTCAGCAAGACTAAGATTATTAAGTATCCCGGAGACAAGTCCTGCTGCAAATCCATCTCCTGCACCTACTGTATCAACTACATGATCTACTTTATACCCATTAACAAATACATCTTCACTTTTATTTCTAAGATAGCATCCTTTAGCACCAAGTTTTACTGCTACCATGCTACTTCCTCTATTTAAAAAATACTGTGATATTTTTTTCGGATCACTTTCACCTATAAGCATTTTTGCCTCATCAATCCCAGGCATAACTATATCAGCCATACTAAGTAATTCTAGCAGAACTGGTTTTGCCTCTTCTAAACTCCAAAGTTTAAGTCTTACATTTGGATCAAAAGACACAATTACTCCACTTTCTTTAGCAATCTTAATAGCTTTAAAAACAGCTTCTTTTGAACTTCTAGAAAGTGCTGGCGTTATTCCTGTAAGGTGAAGTATCTTTGCACTTTTAATATATTCTTCATTCAAATCATTTACATTTAAAGCACTGGCAGCTGAATTTTTCCTATAATAATACACATTTGGATTTTCACTTTGATATCTTTCTTTGAACAATATTCCTGTAGTTCTTTCATCATCAAATACTATTTTTGAAACATCTACTCCTTCAGCTCTTATCGTATTAAGAATAAATCTTCCAAATTCATCTTTTCCCAATCTTGAAAACCATCCAACGGAATGTCCAAGTCTTGCAAGAGCAGTTGCAAAATTTGATTCTGCGCCTCCAAGTGATTTTTTATATCCTTCAACATATCTTAAAGGCCCTCTACTGTCAGGATTAAATACAACCACTGATTCACCAAAGGTCAATACTTCCATCTATTTTTCTACCTCAGCTCTGGCCTTTTTGAACTCTTCAACAAATTCTTCAGCTGTTTTAGTTACTAGATCATAATTTCCAGTTTCAGCTCCCTTAGTAAGGCTTGAACCAGTACTTACTGCAACTGCTCCTGCTTTTACCCAGTCTTTTACATTTTCAAGGTTAACTCCACCTGAAGGCATATAATTACCCTGTGGAAGAGGTCCTTTAAAATTCTTTATTATACTTGGCCCACCCATAGCACCTGGGAATATTTTAATTATATCAACACCACTTTCAAGAGCAGCAACAGCCTCTTTAGGAGTATATACTCCTGGCATTACAGGCACTGCATATCTATTAGCAGTCTTTACTACTTCTTCATTAAAGCATGGACTTACAATAAATTTTGCACCATTTAATATACATATTCTTGCAGTTTCAGAATCAAGTACTGTACCAGCTCCAATCACTACATCTGTATCTTTATATTTTTCACACAATTCTTTTATAATATCTACAGCACCTGGAACAGTCATAGTTATTTCCATAAGCTTTATTCCGCCTTTTTGAGCAGCATCTACAATGTTAATTCCTTTTTCTTTTGACTCTGCTCTAACTACTGCAACAATTCCATCATTCATTACTTCTTTAACTACATCAATACGTTTCATAATAGCACCTCTTTATATTTATTTATGCTGATTTAAACACTTATATTAAAATTTAAAATAATTTTTGGCGTTGTTATAGCATATATCTTGAACTAATTTTTTAAGAGCTTCTAAATCATAAGGAACCTCTCCATTTTCTACCCAAGTACCTAGTAGATTACAAAGTATTCTTCTAAAATATTCATGTCTTGTATATGATAAAAAGCTTCTTGAATCTGTAAGCATACCTAAGAAAGTACCAAATGATCCCAAGCTTGCAAGTGTCTTCATCTGTTTTTCCATTCCATCTTTGTGATCGTTAAACCACCATGCAGCACCCATCTGTATTTTTCCGAAAGCCTCAGTTCCCTGGAATGCTCCCATAATAGTTCCTATAACATAGTTATCATTAGGGTTAAGACTGTATAAAATAGTCCTTGGAAGTGCCCCTTCTTTTTCTAATGAATCAAGAAGATTTCTAAGTGGATGTGCAACTGGATTATCATTTACTGAATCATATCCAGTGTCTGCTCCAAGTTTATTGTACATTACTGTATTGTCGTCCCTAAATGCATTTATATGGCATTCCATAGCCCAATCAAGTTTTGCATAATTTTTTGCAAAGAATTTAAATGTATATGTTTTATATTTTTCTTCTTCTTCATGAGTTACTTTTCCCTTTGCAAGTGCCTTTTTAAATATATCTGAAACTTCTTCCCTTGATGCTTCTTTGTAAGGTACATAATCTAATGCATGATCACTAACTCTACAGCCTACTGAATGGAAGAATTGAATTCTGCTTTCTAGTGCTTTTAACAAATCATCATAAGTAGAAATATTCATCTTTGACACTTCTGCTAATTTGTTAACGTACTCTTTATAATCTGGTTTTTCTATTCTAAGTGCCTTATCTGGTCTAAAAGCAGGGTTTACCTTTACGTCAAAAGACTTGTCCTTTTTTAATTTCAAATGAAATTCAAGAGAATCTGCTGGATCATCTGTAGTGCATAATGCTTTAACATTTGATTTTTTAATTAACTGTCTTACAGAAAGTCCATTTTGAAGTACTTTATTTGCTTTTTCCCATATTACAGGTGCATTTTTAACATTTAGTATTTCATATATTCCAAAATATCTTTGAAGTTCAAGATGTGTCCAGTGATATAGAGGGTTCCCTATTGCTGTTTCCATAGCTTTTGCATAAGCTTCAAACTTTTCATAATCTGTTGATTTTCCTGTTATATACTTTTCATCTATTCCTGCACTTCTCATTAGTCTCCATTTATAGTGGTCACCATAAAGCCAAACTTGAGTAATATTTTTAAATTGTTTATCTTCACATATTTCCTCTGGACTTATATGACAATGATAATCTATTATAGGCATATCTTTTGCATAATCGAAAAATAGTTTTTTTGCTGTTTCATTACTTAATAAAAAGTTTTCATCCATAAATTTTTTCATAAAAATCGCCTTTCTTTCTAAAAATATCAGAGTTTTTGTTAACGTTATCACCTATTACACTTTTATTATATACCTCTTATTTTAAATATCAATAGTTTTTTGTTCACGTTAACACTTTTTTGAACAAAATATAAATAAAAAAAGTGACAGCTACACTATTTTTTAGTGCCACAGTCCCTTTATAATCTTTATTGTTCTTTCAAAAAAGACTGCACAGTTTCATCTCTTTCAAAAAGCACACATCCACCTTTATGCTCTTCCATAAGAACATTACCATTACGTAACTTTTTAAATAGTGGCGAATTAATAGCTTCTTTTAAGGAAGTTTCCTTTAAATTAGTATCTGAATATGGAGAAAATGGACAAGGTTCTGCTCCTCCATGGTAATTTATATGAAAGAATCCACGTCCAGCAGCAATGCAACCTCCAGAATTTTTTTCATCACCTGGAAAGGATATAAAAAGCATATCTTCATAGGTCCTCCTAATTTCAATTAATTTATTCCTTAAAAACTCCCTTTCAGAATCCTCTGGTGCTAATTCTTTTGTATTCTTATCTGCTGGTACATACTCAACATAAAATATAACCTTACAGCCACTTTTATAGAGTCTATCTAAAAATTCTTTTGCTGTTACTTCTTTTAAATTCTGCTTAGTAACTGTTATTGACGCTCCATACATTATTTTATTTTCTTTCATATATTTCATAGCGTTGACTAATTTTTTGTATACTCCTAAACCTCTCCTCTTATCAGTTTTATCTTCATTACCTTCTATACTAATAACAGGAAATAAATTACGATATTTTTCGAATAATTTTATATATTCATCAGTTATAAGTACAGCATTTGTAAATATAGGGAACAATATATTTTGAATTTTAGCAGCAACACTTATAACATCAGGTCTCATAAGTGGCTCTCCCCCTACCATTATTATAAATCCAACTCCCATATCTTTAGCTTCAGTGAATATCTTAAGCCACTGCTTAGTGGTAAGCTGATGCTCAGCTGGTTCATCTGTACATGAATTTGAGCACCGTGCATAACACCCAACACAGTGAAGATTACACTTACTAGTTATACTTGCAATTAAAAAGGGTGGAACATGTTCTCCCTTTTTTGCTGCTTCAAAACGAAGTCTTTGTGCCTTTTTACTTGCCGCAGCATACTTTACCATAAAAAGACTTTCTTTAGGATTCTTTAAAGATGCCTTTAAAGCACCTTTAACTATATTCTCCACACCATGACTAAGATAATTCTCTAAATTAAAGTTTCCATCCATATTAATAATTGCCCCTTATATATTTTAGTTATCCAATCCTACTTTATTATAAGTATACACGAAAATAATCAAAGTTATTATTATCCAAGCTACAATTACAACTATATTGCTTATTGATCCAGTTCCAAGACCTTCGCCCTTAAATATCTTTTCAAGCATAACATTCATATTATAATTTGGTAAAAACTCTGCTACTTTTTTTAAAGTCTTATTTACCTTTGCGAACATTGGAACCATAAGTAAAACCATCAAAACAGGCATGCCCACTACTCCTGTTGCCATTTGATTAGGTGAAACAATACCAATTATCGCTCCAATTTCCATCATAATGATAACTACCAATGTTGATAATAAAATATACAAAGCTAGATAATGAATATTTATATTAAAAATAAAAAATAACGCAAAATTTATTATTTCTGATAGCAAAAAAGTTACAAATAATTTTCCAATAAAGAATTCCAGTGGTGATACCCCAGAAAGCATAAGGTTTCTAAGTGTATTTTTTTCTTTTTCCTCTGCAATTAACATAGCTATAACATATGCAGATACCAATACAATGTTCATTGCCAAGCACAGCGTAAATACATATATATATGCCTCTGTTGATATACCTTTCCCAAACATTTTTGAATATATGATACCAAAAACTATTGGCAATGCACACATAAACAGAACATTTACATTTTTACTGAAATCTTTTATTTCCTTTTTTATTAATGCATTTACTCTTTTCATTGAAAATTCCATTATAATTCCCTCCCAGTAATATTTAAGAATATCTTTTCTAGGCTTGGTTCCATGGAATGTATTGAAACAAGCTCTCCTTTTTCCATCCATTCTTTAACTTTTGAGGCACTTTCAGCATTATTTTTTATAATTATTTCTTCACTTTTGCCCTTTAATAATATTTTTATATCATCAGTCATATATTCTAACTTTAACGCCTTAGGGTTTCCTATTTCAACTATTTCTCCTGAATTTAAAAAAGCAACTCTATTACAAAGCTTATCTGCTTCCTCCATATTATGAGTCGTTAAAAAGATAGTAGTCCCCATTCTATTGAGTTCTTCAAGAAGCTTATGAACCTCCAAAGCTGTACCTGGATCTAAAGAAGATGTAGGTTCATCCAAAAATAACAACTTAGGTTTGTGAATTATAGCTCTAGCTAGCATAAGCCTCTGTTTCATACCCTTTGAAAGTTTTTTTGCTTGTTTTTTCGCCTCACCACTCATGCCAACCTTATCCAATATTTCTTCAACATTTTTCTTAGACACATTGTTTATATCTGCATATAGCATAAGATTATCCTTAACAGACAATCTTTCATATACTCCATTGGTGTCAGATAATACACCTATATTTTTAAAAATATCTCTTTTACTAGAATATACATCTTTTCCAAACACCTTAATTTCACCACTTGTGGGTATTAACTGAGAAGTCAATAATTTAATGGTAGTAGTTTTTCCTGCTCCACTTGGTCCTAAGAATCCAAAAATTTCGCCTTCTTCCACACTAAAACTTACATCTTTCAAGGCAGTATTTCCTTTAAAATCCTTTCTTACATTTTTCATAGAGATAACATTTTTCATTTTTACCCCTCCCTCTCTTTTACATCTCAATTATTACAAAAGTTAAAACTAATAACTATAAAACATCAGTGAAAAGAGCACTATATTTATTAAACGGAGTATATACTACACTAAATAGATCAGTTATATACTCAATATATCCTTTAATTCATCAATTCTCCCCTTAGCTAGTGGAATTGAACTCTTAACCTTGTCATCTAAATTCAAACTATAACTATTCCTTGTCCAAGTAATCACTTCCCTAACTCTCTGCAAATTTACAATATAAGATCTGTGACATCTAAAGAATCCAAAATTCTTTAACCTTTTTTCTAAGTCTGTAAGTGACATATTACATGGAAACTTTTCCCCTCTAACTGACAAAGTAGTGCTTCCCTGTTCGCTTTCAACATAATCAATTTCCTTTGGATCAAACAGTAAAATTTTCTCGCCTATCTTAGCAGAAATTTTTTCAACCTTATATGTCTTGTTTTCATAATAAGCTTTTTCAATGTCATCTTTATTCTCCTTCATGTTGTCACTTAATTCTAAAAGTCCTTCATTATTTAATCTATAAGATTTTTCCCCAGTTAAAATAGTATCTTTAAAAAAACAGATGTAATAATAACAGCTGTTCCCTTAATTCTTAATTGTTCAATATTTTGTAATATTATTTTAGCTCCTTCTTTGTCCATATTAAGAATAGGCTCCTGAAATATCAAAAGTTTTGGCTGTTTTAATATTTCTCTTGCAAAACTCAGTCTTCTCCTTTGAGAATAATTTAGTTTTTTTATCTTTTCATTTGCAATATCTAAAAGTGCAAGTTTTAGAAGTATGTCCTTATAATTTATCTTTGAATTTAACAACTGTGAAAAAAATTTCATATAAGACTCTATAGTAATTCTCTCATAAAATCCATCTTCTCTTAGTACAATTCCTATACTGTTTATATTTGATTTAATGTATTCTGTATTCTTTATACCCTCTATATCTATTTCACCTTTAGCTGGTATTTCTCTTCCTAATATTAAATTCAAAATGAGGTCACTCATATCATTACTGCATTCTATGCTTACAGAACTGCCTTTATCTATATTAATGTCTATATCTTTTACTATGTTATTTTCTTTCTCCTTATATAGACTTCTAATTTTTAGCATGTAAAACATCCTTTCCAATTTGATATCCTAATTTTAACATAGATAAAAAAAAGATGTGAATTTTAAAAGCAAATATATGCCACTAAAATTCACATCTTTCTTTATTTAACTAAAATATTAAAAACCTAATTCTTCTGCTACTATAATTATCTTAATTCTTCCTTCAAATTTTATACCATTATGAATAATAGTTGTAAAGTTACATATTCTCTTCTTGCAGTCGCAGTCCATGCAGATTCCTGTTTTAGCGCAAGGTGTCTCGTGCTTTATTCTCTTGGAATTCATTGGTGCAATTTCTCGTATTCTCTTAAATGCTGCATCTATATCCTCAACTATCTTATTCACTCCTGCTACAATAATGACATTTTTAGGTCCAAATATCATTGGTGCAACCCTGTTTCCTGTACAATCTGTATTTACAAGTTCTCCCTTTTTAGTAATTGCATTAGTTCCTGTTAAAAGATAATCCGCTGTAAGAGATTTTCTGTGTATTTTAACTATATCTGGATCAAATGACAAATCCTGATATCTATCAAAGAACTTATAATCACCATTTCTAAGTATATCTAAAATACCCATACTCTCTAAGGTAGTTGAACCTCCCAGTGCAACACTAGAACCCTTTTGAACCATAGAAATAAGTTTTTCCTTTGCTTCATATAATGTATGGACATAACATGCTTTAAAGTGTTTTTTATTAAGAACTTCAACAATTTGTTTTGCCTTACATTCATTTTTCCATTTAACTACATCACTGATTTTAGCTAAATCACCCACTATAAATACACCTCTAAATTAGTTATTTAAGTTTTTCAAATTCTGCTGCAGCTAATACAAATGGTCCAAGACCCTTTGGTTCATTGCTTACTATTGGTTCGCTCATATAATAAGCAAAGCTTCCATCTCTTTTATCTTTTCCACCTAAACCTGCTACACTGCATATTTTATTCAGATTTAAAAGACCATCCTTAGTCTCCAAAACAAATTCCTCAACAAGTCCTTTAAATGCACCTTTAGCTGTCTCTTTTAAACTCTCATCTAAATAATTCTTTCTTACTCCTTTTAAAAGTGCATATACTATCATTGAAGAGCCTGAAGCTTCTAGGTAGTTTTCCTTTCTATCTGGCTGATCTAGAACTTGATACCATACTTTACTTTCCTTGTCCTGCACTTTTAAAACAGCAGTTACACATTTATTTAATATTTCAATAAGTCTTGATCTGTCTGTGTTGTCATCTGGAAGTACCTCTAATGTATCTACAAGAGCCATAACATACCATCCCATAGCTCTACCCCAGAAATGTGGTGAAAGTCCTGTTTCTTTATCTGCCCATAGCTGAACTCTTGCTTCATCATAAGCATGATATAAAAGTCCAGTTTTTTCATCTTTTAAGTTCTTTTCAGATACTATAAACTGTTTTGTCACATCATAAAATTCATCTTTTTCACCAAATTTGTTTAAATATTTTGCATAAAAAGTTGCTCCCATATAAAGTCCATCAAGCCATATTTGAGATGGATACATCTTTTTATGGAAGAATGCTCCTTCTTTTGTACGAGGATGAGTCCTAAGTTGATCACGAAGCATATCTACCGCAATCTTGTATTTTTTATTTCCGGTTTCACTATAAAGACTTAAAAGTATTTTACCGTTATTTAAGTGATCTATGTTATATTCTTCTTTTTTATATCCATTAATACTTCCATCGTCATTTACAAAGTGATCCATTGTCTCTATTATAAAATTAAGATA
The DNA here is from genome assembly GCA_028692255.1 of Clostridium sp. Taxonomy (GTDB): domain Bacteria; phylum Bacillota; class Clostridia; order Clostridiales; family Clostridiaceae; genus Clostridium_I. The sequence continues at coordinate 19,260 of JAQUXS010000025.1, read as the reverse complement.
TTTCTTATCCTTCGTCTCTTTATATACTTCAAATATTCCATCAAGTGTAAGTCCGTATTCGTATCCCCAGTGGTGAGTTAAGTCTATTTTTTTATCTATTATTGAGTCTGCCATCCATGCGCCATAATTTTTCATTAAAATCCCCCTAAATTTATTTGAATTACATCAAACCCATGTGAAATCGTTTTCTTATTCCCCATGTATCATACTTCTTAACATCATCATAATAGCCATCATATATTATATCCTTTTCACTCATCAAAATTATTAATATAATAGGATTATCATCAATGTTAACGTTAACGATAATCCTATTATATTCCATTCCTATTTAATATTCAACCTTTTGTTATTCTACACTGAATCCTTTTAAAATAAGAAAAACATTAAATCTTTCTTATTTTAAATTTATTTACTTCGTTAATCATTTTTTCTGTTTTGTCACTTAATAACTGTGCAGAATTTGAAACACTGTCAGAAGAAGCACTCATCTCTTCACTTGATGCTGCAATTTCTTCACTTGATGCTGAATTTCCCTCTGCAATTTTTAAAACTTTTTCAACTGAGACTAATATATTACTCTTCTTTTCATCTATATCTTTTATTGAAGTATTAATATCATTAACTCTTGGTAAAATATCATTAATTGAATCAATAATTGTTTTGAAAGATCCAATTGAATTATTTACAGCTGAAACTTGATTATTAAGTTCTTTTCCTGATGCACCAATTGTGTCCGTAACATTATTAGCTTCTTCATTTATTGCTTTCAGCTTGTTTGTTATGCTTTCAGCAGAATTCTTAGACTTCTCAGAAAGAGTTCTTATTTCTTCTGCAACTACAGCGAAACCTTTTCCTGCTTCTCCAGCTCTTGCAGCTTCAATTGCTGCATTTAATGCCAAAAGATTTGTCTGATCTGAAATTCCATTAATGATTCCTATCATTTCAGATATTTCATTTAACCTTGATGCAAGATTTAATATTTTATCCTTAATAGTAGCAAATGAACCATCTATATTTTGCATAGCCTTGCCTAATGTTTCAAGCTGACTATTACTACTCTGTGACATATCATTTATGCCCTTTGTCTTTGTATCAACATTTTTAATAGCTACATTAATTTCTTCTACCTTGCCGCCAAATGCACTGACACTCTTATTTATATCTGAAAGTTCTTGTGCCTGATTAGCTGAATCCTTTGTAGAAGATTGAATTGCATCAGCTACCTCCTTTGTAGAAGCACTCATTTCCTCTGAAGTGCTAGCTAAGCTGTAAGATTCCCCTTTTACACCTTCTGACTCTTTTTTAATCAATTCTAATATACTTGAAATTGAATCAATCATTTTATCAAGTGCTATGTTCATAATTCCAAATTCACTTACAACATCTTCATTACGTTCAACATCTAAATTGCCACCTGAAATTTCGCTTAATTTATTTTCAAAGTCTTTTATAGATTTTTTTATAAAGCCAATAACATAAATTGAAATGCTGCTTATTATAAGCATAGATATTATAAAATCTATAATAAATATAATATTCATTTGCCTATATAATTGTCTTGATTTAGCACTTTGACTTGTACATACTTGGCTTTGATAATTAAGAATTTCAGCTGTCTTATTTTGAAGCTCTTTTCCATATACACCCATAGCTACATTTGTAATTTTAGGATCAGGAGTAACTCCATTTTTCCTTTGCTCAATTATATTTGGAATATAGGAATAGTAACTTTTGTATGCTGACTTTATCTTTAATGCTAAATTACTTTCATATGAATCATCTTTTGAAAGGCTTATTGCCTTATCAATAGTTGAATTTATAGACGAATTCAATTGAGTCATAGTGTCTACATTCTTCTGATCATATGGCCTGTCTATTATTTTAGTAAGTGTTCCTCTTACTAAGCCTATATTTGCATTTACATCTCCCCAATACTTTAACTTAGGAACTGTTTTTGAATCAATATTGTTTGTAATGTTGTACATTTTAGAAGTGTTCACGTATGCAGTGGCGCCAAAAACTAGCATCAAAATTAAAGAGGCAATCCATATACAAGTTACACTCTTTATAATACCAATATTTTTTATTTTCATGTTTCTCCCCCCTAGGAATTTTGTTTAATTAAACCTCCAAAATTAATATAAATTATAATTCAATTTAATTATAATTTATATTAAATATTTTGTAAACAACTCCTTTGCAAAATTATACATAAAATCTCACAATATTACAATATGTGATGTTCATTAAAATAAATTTTGAAGAAGTATCATATAAAAAGGGATTATTAGCATTGAAAGTACCGTAGTAACTACTGTCATAATAGCTGCATATTCAGTATCAGCGCCGCAAGATTTTGCAACAATACTGCTGTTTGTCATAACAGGCATTATTGACTGTATAATGAAAACTTTCTTCATTAAAATAGGTATGGGAAGTAAAAAAGTAAGTGCATACACTGTAATTGGTGAAACTATAAACCTTCCTGCAATTATACCAAGCATGTCCCTATTAACTTTAATATTTTTAATAGAAACAGAAAAAATACAAATTCCTATAAATATCATTGAAAGTGGAGTTGTAAGTCCGCCCATATAATCTGCTGTCTGCATAATAAACTTTGGCAGTCTTATTTTAAAAATTAACAATATAAGTGCTACTATATATCCAAGAAGAGGTGGCGAAATCACCCTTCTTAGTGTATCTTTACTAAAAATGCTGCCACTATTTTTTTTATTACCACTTTTGCTTATGTAATAGACTCCTAGTGTCCAAAAAAAGGTTGTATTTGCAATATAATATAGAAGCACAAATGGAACGCTCTCCTTCCCAAATAGTGCAAGGTTTACTGGAAGTCCAACAAATATAGTATTAGAATTAAAAAACATTGATATAAAAAGTCCAGATCTCTCTTTTCTTATTTTTAATATTTTTGAAAGAATAATTGCAATCATTAAACATATACTCATAGACAATATAGGTATCAATATGCCTTTTCCCATATGGATTAAAGTTGATCTTTTAAGATTCTCAAGTATTGTTGAAATCATAAGCGCTGGAAGAGCTACATTCATTACAAGTTTTGTAATGAGTCGTGAAGATTCCTCACTAAACCAACCTCTTGATGCCAAAACAATACCTATTACTATCATTAAAACAATAGAAAATATTCCACTTAATGAATTAAATAAAGCCATTTATAACTGCCCCCTTGTGAAAATGTTAATATTCATTTTACTATAAACCTAATTAAATTAATTTTGTACCCTAATAACTAAGTTTACCAACATACTTAAAACTTTTCAATGTATAAACTCCTCTCATTCATTCTTCATTTAAAGTGAAATATTGAACATATGTATCTTTTAATATAATATATTATCAATGCTATTATTGGTATAATAACCTCAAAAGGCAAATGAATATATTTTAATGATAAGGTTTGACCTATATATATATGCTGCGGATAATTTTTAGCAATTAATATAGAAGCGAAATAAATTAATATACTAAAAGGTAGTGCTAAATATTTTGTATCTTTTATTTTTATAAGCTGGCAAGTCCCAAGCATTGAAGCATACATGAAAAAGCTTACTTTAATGGCTCCTCCAATCATCATAATCAATATAAAAAATATATCAACTCTATCAAAAGTTTCACCTATTTTCATCATTTTAATAGTTCTTAAAAATGGGAAAGGCGTATTAGAAGATAGCTCTACCCCTAATACAGATAAAAACATTATGGCATTTACTGATAAAAGTATCCCCAAAAAAATCATCGATAATATAGACATTTTTCTTACTTTTGCTGTTTCTTTAACACATGGAAGAAACATAGCAATTACTATAGTTTCTCCATATGGAAAGGTTATAAGCTTCCAACTTTCTTTTATAACAGGTAAAATGCCATCACTAAGTATTGGCTTAATATTATCTAAATTTACAGTCCCTTCCGTTGTAAAAAGAAAAATCCACTCCAATATTAAAAAAATCATCCCCATATACAAAAACATATTTATTGAACGAAACATATTTTCTAATCCTGAAAATGCTAAATACCAAATAATTGCCATTATTGATAATAAAACTATAAAATAAGATGCTTTAGGTATAATTGAAGTTAGTATTAATTCTGTAAAATCACGCACAGATCGTGCAGCTTCATATACAAAAAAAATTATATATAAAATACTTAAAACATATCCTATTATTTTTCCAAAAATTTGTGGCATATATGTTACTATAGTATCTTCCGGGTACTTTTGCCATAAACTTATATATACAAGTTGTAATATTATTGCAGGCACTATATAAATAAGCATTCCTATCCATGCATCTTGCTTAGCTTCTGGATTTATTAAAAAAAGCATTGCAGTTCCTAAAGGCACCATTATATTTGCGGCAAATAATTGATATACTGATATTTTTATTTTCACAATAATCCCTACTTTCTAAATACTAAACAAACCTATCCATGGTAAAATCATATTGTTGGTTTAGAAATGAGCCCCGGTCTTTTAACTTTAAAATTTACATTTACTTGAACTTTTATGTTAGGAAAAATATTATCCCAATTTTTTTCTATTTTACTCCAATAGTCAGGATTATCTCTTTTTATCGCTCCATTAAAATCTAATATATCTAATTTAAATTGTTTCTGTGCTGTATATAATGCAAGTCTAACTTCTTGTTCTATAGCTTCGTTCTGCAAATAGTTAAACTTATCCATAACCTTATAATCCTTAACAGGATCTAGAGTCCCTGCCATTTCATTTATAATTGATTCACCAGTAACATCTATTTTCATTGTAAGTACTCCGTCTTTTATTATTGATTTCATTTTACTTTTACTCGTTATTATCTGGAAATCAACAACGTTATTATCTGGCAAATATGTTATTATTTCTCCACTTTTAACTTGCCCTTTTATCCACTGCATTCCTCTGGTTTGGTACATATCCATAAATCCTGATAATTTATCTCTTTTAAATACAGCTGTGCCTGCTAACTGAAAAACAACATTTCCATTGTTTTTTCGCAAATTTATAACTCCAATTATTGGTGATGATGCTTTATTGTATAATGCATTAATAAATTTAACTCTAGGAATTACTGGTGCATATCCATAATTACCTTGCAAATCAATCAATTTTTCTACTGTATTTGCTGGTATCTTGTCTTGATCTGTAGTGTTTTTCACTATATCTGAAGCTTTTCCATTTGTAATAAGCAAGACACTTGCTAGTCTAGTGTCATAAGCTCTTGATAAAGAATCAATCACTAAATTCATTCCAGATTTCGCTAATTCTTTGCCTATAACTACATATTTATTATGAAAAAACAATCCGCTACCAATCTCAGTAGATATCTTTGAGATTGCATCATCAAAAGTATACCCTTCCATACTATATACAATTACATCCGAAGAAATTTGCTTGCCTCCACTATTTGATCCACCCATAGAATTTGATTCATCTTTTTGAGAATTTAATACTTGAACAGTCATTAGATACTTGTTATCCGGCGTTAAATCAATTCCAGTAGCAAGGACTACAGATATTTTATTTATCTCCTGTCTTGTTTTCCTGCAACCAACTAAAGAAGATGTAAAAATAATTGTTATAAAAATTACTATTATCTTTTTCATAATTTATTCCCTATTTTTTTCTTTAATTTTTTTTTCATTTTTTATAAATTTAATACGATTGTAAGTTTTTTTATTTCTAGATTTTTTACCTGTTATCAAATTAGATCGTTTAGTTTTGCTCCACATAGGACGTCTCATTATAATATCTCCAAATTGATTTTTAATAAATGGTGCTAAAGGTTCCATATATGGCACTCCAAATGAGCGAATAGACATAAGTTTTACAAAAAAAAGTATTATTCCTGTAATTAATGAAATTAATCCTAAAAAACTTCCTAAAAACAGAAATATAAATCTTGGTAATATTGTTGATGTGTACATATCTGTTGATGGTATAGAAAAAGAAGCTATGGCTGTAGTAGATATTACTATTACCATAGGTGTACTAGCTAATCCTGCTTCTACTGCTGCCTGACCTAGTACAAGTGCTCCTACTACACTTACCGCTTGCCCTACAGCTCTTGGCATTCTTATACCTGCCTCTCTTAATATTTCATATACTGTGAGCATTAAACAGCATTCAATTAAAGAAGAATATGGAACACCTGAACGAGCTTTAATAAAACTTATTAAAAGACCTGTTGGTATGAGCTCTGGATGGAATGTTGTTATTGCTACAAAAAATCCAGGTAATATTATAGATAAAATAAAAGCGGTATATCTAATAAAGCGGTTAAATGTAACATATATATAATTTAAATAAAAATCCTCAGTAGTTTCCATAAATTCTGCAAATATTGCTGGAACAGTTACAACTAGTGGCGTTCCATCTACCAAAATTGCAATTCTTCCACTTAATAATTTGCCCTCTACTACGTCTGGTCTTTCTGTTGAAAATGTGGTAGGTACTATTGGTATTGCCTCATCTTCAATGTATTCTTTTATAGTATTTGATCCAAACACAGCATCAACATCAATCCTTTTTATTCTTTCTCTTAATTCATTAACTATCTTAATATTTGCTATATTGGAAAGATACACTATAGACACATCTGTCTTTGTTTCTCTACCAATTATAAACTGCTCCATTTTTAAATTTGAACTTTTAATTTTCTTTCTAAGTAAAACTAAATTTATAGAAATACTTTCTGTAAAGCCTTCTCTTGGCCCCCTTAATACACTTTCAACTTCTGGTTCTTCAACATTTCTGCCAGGCGTTTTTTTCAAGTCAATAGCCATTGACTTATCTATTTCATCAATAAATAAACCTACTTTACCATCTAAAATTGCATCTACAACTTTTTCAATAGAAGAATATATATCTTTATCACTTATTCCCAGCATATATTTAAAGTAATCAGAATTTGATACATCATAAGGTGAACCTTGACTTGGACTTGTTAATTTTTTAATAATTACTTTTTCAACAATATTTAAATCAACCATTTGATTTAAATAAACAAGAACTGCACTATGTTTAGGATTATTTTCTAGCTTTATTTCTCGCATAATTAAATCAGGAAACTTGTCAAATATCTTTTTTAAATTTTGAATATTTACACTAAGCTTCACCGAAACTTTTATGTTCTTATATTCAAATTTATCATTTTCCATATGCCTTTACCTCACATTTTAAGCCTTAATAACCATTTTTATTATTTTGTAGTAAATTCAATCTTTTTATTCATGTTTGTAAAAAACAATAATGAACGTCAAAATTTTAATTTACTATATATTGAAATTATGGTATCATGTGATTATATTTAAAATTGATTTATAAACAAGTTAATAAATAACTTTAATTTTCAGAGGTGAATAAGTTGAATTCTAATTTTATAAATTTAATTCAATTAATGTTTTTAATAATGTGCTTTACCTTCATATTTTCTTACATAGTATGCTCTTATAGGATTTTTAAGCATAATTGTGAAAAGAATATTACAGTAACTATTTTAAACCGCTGGATTGAGTTTATAAAAAAATTACGCCCTAAAGACTATATTATTTTCGAGAAATATGGCATATGGAGATACTTTGTGAACTTTAAAATAGAAATGATGTTTTAGGTAAAATTATTCAAAGGAGATGCGAATATTGAACATCATTTTTAACTTTTTAAGTTATCTATTAAATTTAATTTTTAGTTTTACTGGTGATTGGGGACTCTCTATAGTTTTGCTAACAATAATGATTAGAATAATACTTTTTCCATTTTCATTTAAACAAAAAAAATCAATAATGAAACAGCAAAAACTTTCAAAACAAATGGAAGAATTTAAGATAAAATATAAAAACAATAAAGATAAGCTTGAAGAAGAGATAAAAAAACAATCTACAGAAAGTGCAAAAACCATGCTGGGCTGCTTATTAACTTTAATTCAACTTCCCATACTAATGACTATGTGGAGCATAATTAATAAAATGCATGTAAATGTTAGAACATTCCTTATACCTTGGGTGTCTAGCATTGAAAATACTGATCCCTACTTTATTGTTCCGTTAATATACACCTTTGTAACATTAACACCAAATTTACTTTCATATATCCCTTTTTTGAAAATCAAAGGTCAAGTTATAGCAAATAAAAGCAATATAACAATAATGGCAGTAGTTAGTCTATTTGTAGCTAAGGCAGCACCCATTGCTATAGGATTATATTTAATAACCACAAGTCTATTTACTTTTTTAGAAGAACTTACCTTTAGAATATATATGAAAAAATCAAAAACTGTATATTAAAAATAAAAAAGTTGTTATCTAGATGGAGATTAAAAATCTATCTAGGTAACAACTTTTTACATAATAATTATAATTTATATCACTGGTGCGGATAACAGGATTCGAACCTGCATGGTTTCCCACTAATACCTGAAACTAGCGCGTCTGCCAATTCCGCCATACCCGCATATTTGACTTTTATATTATAGCACAATAGATTTTAAAAGCCAAACCTGTAAAAATCACTGGTAACTGTATTAAAGAAATGTTGTTAATACAGTTACCAGTTTTTTTAAGTAATAATATTATCTAGGATTATCCATTAATCATAAATTTTGAGTTTCTTTTATATGCATTTCAAGTGCATCCCAATTTGGTGTAGAAATTCCTGCCATCTGCTTAAGTCTGTCAAATTCAGAGCTTAATGCTAACGTCTCTTTAACATCATCCATTACTTCATAGTCACTTGCAGCAAAATTAGGAAGTGACGTTACCTTCATAAGTTTTATCTTTCTATAAAGCTTGCCTCTATTCTCCCTTACAGATTGCAATTCATTTTGTGGAACTATAGAATACCCCAAGGTTTCTAGCAATTGGTACCCCTCATCTATTGCATCAATAGCCTGATTTAACAGCTTTCCACCTACTTTGCCCTGGCTAGCATAAGCAGCATAACATAGTGGCAATATAAAAGCAGCATGTGTTTTAAGAAAAGATTCCATATTATCAAAATAGTTTACTTTATGTTTTGTATTTTCAAACGCCTTATCTATAACACTCCTCCATAATATTGTTTCTCTAATGCCTCCTATTTGTATATGATCACTTTTTCGTGAACATATTAAGCACCCATTTTCAAAGTGTCCACTGGCATTTTCAAAACCAAATGCTATTTCCTTCCTTATACTACTTTTTTTCTTAATATAATTTTGTATTAAATCTGGATTTGAATTATTGCCCACAAAGACAATATGTCTACTCTTATTCTCTGTTAAAATAGGAAGTATATTTTTTATTTCAGTATACTTCACAGCAACAAAAATAATATCATATATTTCCCCTGATAAAAGCGAATCTATTACCTTTACTTTATCCTTAGTGGTTTTAAACTTTACAAAATGACCAGTAATAATTCCATTTTCATTTAATTCTTCAAGTCTTTTCCCTTGTGCAAATATCGTAACATCATTGCCTCCACTAAATAAAACATGTGCAATATAGCTTCCAAGAACACCTGCACCGTAGACTAATATTTTCATATAATGGTTCGCCTTCTTTTTATAATCTTATATTATTTAATATATTATTCCTATTTATCCCTTACTTCAATCTCAGTACCTTCCGGAGCTTTAACTTTAAATAAATAACCATCTTCAACCTTATAAATTTCTTGTTCATTTTTAATTTTGAAACTGTTATAGCCTAATCTTTTTATTCTATTATACTCCTCTTGAACATCCTCAACTAAAAAGCACATATGTACTATACCCTCATTTAATGAACTCCAGCTATTTAATTTATCACCCTTTTTACCTGTCTGAAGTTCAATCATAAATGTTCCTAATTTTAACCACGTGTTAAAAGCTCTATTATGAAAATTTGAAGTTTCTTTAATCTTTTCAAAGCCTAAAATTTTAATATAAAATTCAAGTGATTCATTATATTTATCCGTTTGAATACAAATGTGGTGCAGTATTTTCGCTCTCATATTTTGTCATTCCTTTTAGTTAAAAATTTATTTAATCTCTGATCCTCCCCATTCAACAACTGTAAAGCCTCTTCTTACAAAAGGTTTTATATTAGGTTGTTCTATATGAATTGGACTTTTAATTGCTTTAAAAACCATAAATATCCTTAACATAGAATCAGGCTTTGGACTAACATTGAGTTTTGCTATTTTTTCATATTCCTTATTTTGAAAAGTTATTAAATTGTATTTATTATTCTCCATTTTTCATCTTTTAAATTAACTATATTTCCATTTGGATTAGCAATAACTTTCCACCCTTCATTATACTTAGGATAAGAATAAATTATCTTACCGTTAAAATTTAATTTTACAGTTATTCTTTGCTTAACAGTTGAATATAAATACACAACAGGCTCTTTTAATTTAGGTTCAGGTTCGTTTAATTTTTTTATTAAACTGCATTTTGAAAAAATAAGTATCACCAATATGAAAAATATAAATATCCCTATTATTTTAAATTTATTCATTTTTCCTCCATATTTTAAACCTAGTATTTTTGTCCTTTATTTTATTATACTAAATTTTAATTGTTTTTTCCAATATTTTCAATACAGAGTGCATTTCAAAAAAATAATCACCGCCTAATTGTAAAAAAATCGGGCAGTGATTATTTAACTCATTATTACAATAGAGCATTACTTATAAGTATCATTTGCTATCATAGTATTATTAGTCATTGTTCCATTTGCATATGTTTGAAGATAAACTTTAACATTTTTACCATCTGGACTTACATTATTAACAACTTTATAGCTATTACTAGTAAGACTACTATTAGAATAAATATTAAAAGTTTCAGTTCCATTAGCTGAACTTCCTTCAATATACATAGGAAAATTCAAAGTATTTTTAAACTGATAGTCAAGATTTCCATAATCAACAGTTGCATCAAAACCAAGTGGCACATAAGCTGATGGTATAGTATGATGCACTCTTACAGTAGCTTTAACTCCAGCAAGAAGAACAGCATTATATAATGTTGTTGAAACCTGGCATATTCCACCACCAAGCCCCATTCCTGTTGTATTTCCAATATCAACAGGTGCTGATTGATATCCTTTTGCGGCAGTTCTTTGTCCTACCACTCCATTGAAACTAAAAGTATCTCCTGGCATTAAAACAATACCATTTATTGCATTAGTAGCAAGGGTAATATTAGTTACTCTTTGAGGGCTAGATATTGAACCAAAGCTAGTACTAAAAGTTGATATTTGAGTATTTATTGTTGAAAGTGCACTAGCAGTTTGTTTTGCTTGAACAGTGTCCACTGCAGCTTCAACATTTGTATCATTATTAGTATCACCATTTATTGCTGCTAAAATTTTACTCTTTAATTCAGTATCACGAAGCTTGTACCCAACGCTATCTTGTGTAATTTGAAAACCTGCTCCACTTTTTTTAATAGTTGCATTTACTGGATCCTTATTAACATCTGTTTTTATGCTATTTATTAAATTATCTACAGGTTTTGAATCATAAGAAAATACTAAATCAATGTTCTTTTCAGCTGGTTTTTTAATTAAATTATATTTTTTCAGAACACTTTCATTTCTCCCATAGCTAAAAGCTTCCTGCACTGCTTTATCAATTTCATATTTGGCACTCATTTGTCCATAAGTTATAGTATAATTTCTATTATTAACTTTTACATTTAATTTTTTATTTCCTATTGGTACTTGAAATTTATCCGAAATTAATTTTTTAGCTTCTACCGTTGTTTTTCCGGATACATCTATACCTTTTATTGTAACTCCAGGGTAGATGTAGTTATCAAAACTTTTAACTTTTGAATAAACATTATATACTGGAATAGATATTCCAATAATAGCTACTACAAAGCATGTAATTGCAGCTACAGCTAGATTTTTTTTCTTCATGAATATCCTCCTTTCATTATCCATATAATTATACTACAGGATACTTCTTATTAATACAATTATCATGCAATTATTTTTTGATATTTTTATGAACTTTTTAATTAAATTTTATAAACTTCATATAATATATATACCAATAATATATATATTATGTTAAAATTATTTCGAGGAAGTGATTACTTGTATAATTTAGACAAATTAAAATACTATTTAAACAATATTCTTTCAATACCAAGTCCAACTGGTTTTACAAATAATTTAACAGATTATATTAAGGAAGAATTACACCTAATAAATGCATATTATTATACAACAACTAAAGGCAATGTTGTTGTAAAAATAGATGGTACTGATAAAGATAATGTAAGGACTTTTTCTTCGCATCTAGATACACTAGGTGCTATGGTTAAAGAAGTAAAAAGTAATGGGCGCCTTAGCCTTACGCCTGTTGGTGGTTTCATGATGAATTCTATTGAAGGTGAAAACTGTACTATTTACACCCTTGATAATAAAATTTATTCTGGAACAATTCAAACTATAAAACCTTCAGTTCACATTCATAGTGATGCAAAAGATTTAAAAAGAGAACCTGAAAACATGGAGGTTGTTTTAGATGAAAAAGTCTTCTCTAAAGAAGATACAGATAAACTTGGCATAGATGTAGGCGATTTTATAACATTTGATCCACGAACTGTATTTACCCCAAATGGATACATAAAAAGTAGGCACCTTGATGACAAAGCAAGCAGTGCAATACTTTTATACACTATAAAATATATAAAAGAAAACAATATAAAGCTTCCATATACAACTTATTTTCTTTTTAGTACTTACGAAGAAGTTGGCCATGGTGCAGCTTGTATTCCTGAAGATACAAATGAATTTATTGCTGTTGATATGGGTGCACCAGGTGAAGGTCAAAATTCTTCTGAATACAGTGTATGTATATGTGCAAAAGATTCCTCAGGTCCATATGATTTTAACCTTAGAAAAAAATTAGTAGATATATGCAAAGAAAATAATATTTCTTATAAAATAGATATATATCCGCACTATGGTTCTGATGCCTCTGCCGCTTTAAGAGCAGGATATGACATTAAAACTTCAGTAATAGGAACTGGCGTATATGCTTCACATGGATATGAAAGAACTCACATAGATGGAATTAGTTCAACTTTTGATTTGGTATTAGCATACTGCACTTGTAAATAAAATTTCTCAACTAATAAAAGACTGAGATTTAATTTTATAAATCTTAGTCTTTATCTTTTTAATTATAAAATAAAGAGGGATGTAATAATATGGATATAAGGCAACTTAAATATTTCTTAACAATTGCACAAGAAGGTCAGATAACAAGTGCCGCAAAAAAGCTTCATATGTCCCAGCCTCCATTAAGTCAACAATTGAAACTTTTTGAAGACGAACTAGGCATTAAACTCTTTGAAAGAGGAAGTAGAAATGTAAAACTCACCTCTGCTGGGAAACTTCTCAAAGTAAAAGCTCAGCAAATATTAGAACTTACTGATGTTACAATTAAAGAGGTCCAAGATTTTAAAAGTGGATTAATTGGAACGCTATCTATTGGAACGGTATCATCTTCTGGATGTGCTCTGCTTCCTGAAAAGATACAAAATTTTCATAATATTTATCCTGACATAAAATTCAATATAAAAGAAGGAAATACCTTTAAAATACTTGAACTTTTGGACAGTGGGTTAATAGAGATAGGTATAGTCAGAACACCTTTTAAAACTGAAAATTACAATTTTATAAAACTTTTAAATGATGAAATGATAGCTGTATATAGAAAAAATTCCTTTGAATTTAGCAAAGATAATATTAAATTACAAGATCTAAATAATAAACCTATTATAATATACAGCAGGTTTGAAGGCCTCATATTTAATTGTTTTGAAAATATAGGCATAACCCCTCTTATTTCATGTAAGACAGAAGATGCTAGGACAGCCCTTCAATGGTCAAATTTTGGAATAGGTATAGCTATTGTTCTAAAATCTGCTTTTAACCTTGTTAATAATCATAATCTTTCATATTCAACAATAACCTGTGACAAGCTAACGACAAATGTTGCTGCAATTTATTTAAAAAATAAATACTTATCTTCACTTGCAAAACATTTTTTAGAAATTTTTAGTGATAATTCAAAATAGATTATTTGAAATTATCACTATAATATTTACAATATTGGTTAATCGGACATATACTGCATTCTGGCTTTCTTGATTTGCATATTTTTCTTCCATGCCATATAAGATAATTATGAGTTTTGCTCCACATATTTTTCTGAATTAGTTTTCTAAGCTCCTCTTCAACCTTATAAGGCGTATCACCACTTGCAAATCCAATTCTCTTAGAGACTCTAAAAACATGTGTATCCACTGCTATAGCAGGAAGATTGTATGCATTTGACATAACTACATTGGCAGTTTTTCTTCCTACACCTGGCAGCTTTATAAGTTCCTCCATAGAACTTGGAACCTCTCCATTGTATTTAAGCAGAAGCATCCTTGAAGTTTCAAGTATATTTTTACTTTTATTTTTGTAAAATCCGCAAGATTTTATCTTTTCCTGCAGCTCTTCCTGTGTAAGTTCAACCATTTTTTCAGGGGTGTTATATTCATTAAAAAGTTTTTCAGTTACACTATTTACTCTTAAATCTGTGCATTGAGCTGACAAAATAGTTGCAACTATTAATTCATAGGGAGTACTAAAATTAAGTGCACATTTAGCATCCTCATAAACTTCACTTAATATTTTTAAAATACTGTCTACATCTTTTTTTTTCAAAATACCACCAGCTTTATTTATATATTCCTCTGTATTCTTCAGGCAAAATTTCAGCAATTTTACTCATTGCAAAATCAGTTGCCTTATTTTCATATTCTTTTCTTCCTTCTTCTTTACTTCTTTTTTCAATTTTAAATGGCTTTCCAATTTTTATATACACGTCAGCTTCATGGAAAGTCTCGCCACTCATATTTCCATCTTCACTTATAGGAAGCAAATTTTCAGTTCCATACATTCCTATTGGAACTATTTTCACATTTGCTCTATTTGCAAAAAGAGTCAAACCTGGTTTTGCCTTTATAAGAGAACCTTCTCTACTTCTTGTTCCCTCTGGAAAAATCACAATATTTTCACCATTTTTAAGAAGCTTAACAACTCTTGTTATTCCTGCCATATCAGGCGAATTTGGTATTATAGGAGTATTTTTAACTGCTACTGTCCCAAGGCGGGTCACTGCATCACCACTAAGTTTAACTCCAGCTACAAAAGTCGGATCCCATTTTTTTAATACCTCATTTAATACAAGTCCATCAGAATTACTTAAATGATTGCATATAAAAATTATAGAACTATCTATATTGTTTAGATTCTCTGCACCGCTTAAATGTATTTTCGCGTACTTTTTAACAAGATGCCTTAAGAACCTTTTTGAAACAAACTTAGCAACTCCATCAGGACATTTTTCAATAACCTTTGCAAGTCTTGTAGGAATTATCACCTAAATCACGCCTTTCAAATAAACAAACTATTTTATTTTATAATTGCATACAATATATTATTATAATTTATAATATTTTAAAAGTCTATGGTAGTACTCCATAACATAAGGAGATTTAAAGTTAAAATCACTATCTCTAGTTTGTTTCATCTTAGAAAAAATAGCAATTAGAAGGTTTCTTTGCAAAATATTCTTCCCCCTCCAACCCGAAGATGTTATTGCATATTTTTCTCTGAATAATTTTTTATCCATATTTAAAATTTCATTTATATCAATTTTACTCATAAAATCAAATGGTTTAAATGCTTCAAGTGAAGAATACTCAATATCAATATTATAAGGACATACCTTTTGACATGCATCGCACCCAAATAATCTGCCATCAAATTTTTCAAATAAACTATCTTCAACATCTTTTTTCTGAGTTATATAGGATAAACAAATATTAGGTTTACACATTCCATTTGATATAGCTCTCGTCGGACAAGCTTTTAAACACTTGTCACATTTTTCACATTTATTATAAATAATAGTATCTGGCTCAATATCTAAATCTGTTATAATTTCTCCTAAAAACACATACGATCCATACTTTTTATTTATAAGCATGTTATTTTTCCCTATAAAGCCTATTCCACTTTTAAATGCTATATACCTTTCAGGAAGTGCATTACTGTCAACAAAAGCAGTAGCATTT
Organism: Clostridium sp.; assembly: GCA_028692255.1. Classification (GTDB taxonomy): domain Bacteria; phylum Bacillota; class Clostridia; order Clostridiales; family Clostridiaceae; genus Clostridium_I. Next base: position 3,097 of record JAQUXS010000025.1, on the reverse strand, counting down.
TTGCCAAAGCCTTTTATAAAATGGCATATTTCTTCAAGGTAACTTAATACTACCTTATGATAATCTTTACCTCTTGTATAAACTGAGAAATATATACTATCTTGAACTTCACTGTAAAATAAATATGGAAAAGCAATTGATATTATTGTTTTCCCATATTTTAAATTTAAATTAGGATTTATCCGCTTTTGTATATCCTTCTCTTCAAATTCATTTTCTAAATTGCGTACTTTTCTCTCTTTTAACAGCGGCTCTAGTTCACTAAAAGTTTCACACTTGGAGAATCCAACTTCAGAAATACCAAGTTTACTACAAAAATCAATAATTTTTTGTTTCATTTTATATAATCCACCATATCAATTATATTTTTTTCATCCTTTTTCGGGGGGAGTATCTTAGCTGGAATTCCAACAGCAGTTGAATTAGATGGAACATCCTTTAAAACAACAGCATTTGCTCCAATTTTCACATTATCTCCAATAACAATTGGTCCAAGAACTTTAGCCCCACTTCCAATCATAACATTATTCCCAACAGTAGGATGTCTCTTACCTTTATCTTTACCAGTTCCTCCTAAAGTAACCCCATGATATAAAACCACATTGTCTCCAACTTCAGCTGTTTCTCCAATCACAACTCCCATACCATGATCTATTACAAGTCCTCTTCCTATTTTAGCACCTGGATGAATTTCTATTCCAGTAAAAAGCCTTGCGAACTGTGATATAGCCCTTGCTATAAAAAACAGTTTTCTTTTGTAACAAAAATGTGCTAATCTATACCATAATACAGCATGAACACATGGATAAAGAAGAAATACTTCTAATCTATTTCTTGCAGCAGGATCATTTTCAATTACTTTATCTAGATCATACTTTAAATTTTTAAACATAAAATTCCACCTCTAAAGTTTATAATTTTTTATTTTTACAAAAAAATAAACTCCGCCTCTCTCTAGAGACGAAGTTTTACATTTTGTGTCCACTCTAATAAATTAACTCTCATTCAAGCACTTATATGCTTTGCCGCTATAACGGGCTCTCCCGATACTTTTTACTTTGTTCAAAAGTATTACTCCAAAGGGCACTTCACTTAAACTTCCTTTAAGAATCTTTTCAGCTTCCGATTCTCTCTCTTTAAATTCCATTTAAGTTACTTTCCTTCTTCAATGTATTTCCGAGTAACTTACTCTGTTATCTACTATCATTATATTCTATATATTATATTTGTCAACAATTTTTTACAGACTGCTAACCTTAAAGAAATCAAAGCATTCTTCTCAGTTGTCGCTCATATTTAGCTGCTAATTCTAGATTATTATCCTTTACTGCTTTCTTTAATTTATTTAACACAATACCAATTTCTATTTTATTATCATCACTCATCATAGTCATTTGGCTTTCAACAAATTGTATTGTATCTCCTATTTTCCCTTTCGATTCCAGGTACGTCGGTCCTTCTAATTCACTATTTACCTCACACTTCTCTTTTAATAAGTCTGACACTTTAAATACTTTTTCCTCGTTTTTCAATTCAAAAATTGCAGATGTACTTTCTCCTGTGCTAAAAACTTCACCTGTTACTTTAATTTTATTATCAACATCATAATATAATTTTACAGTTATTTTTTCATCTCTAATATTATATGGTATATCCTTTATTACTAAACTGCCTATAAAGGAATTTTCCTGTGCCATTCTAGATATACCATTGCACACCTCTATAACCACCTCATTTTTATGGTTACAATTAATATAATAATCTTTTTTTGCAGTGTATGGCAATTTAGTTCCAGCTTTTATTAAAAAGTCAGAATTTCCATAACTTTTTTCACCATATTCATCATACTCTACAACATTTATACCTATATTTGATTTACAAGTATAATTTGGCTCTTCTTTTATCAATTTTACTTCTTCTTTTGGATATATACTTTCAGCTTTAATAGAAGCCCCAAAGGCTACAGCAAAGTCTGGATTCACATCTTGTTTAAATTTTTCTTGAAATCTATCATTGAGTAATTTTTTTACACAATCTAATTTAGAAAGTCCACCAATTGCAATTACTGCATCTACATCTTCATCAGTAAAACATAAATCATCTAAAATTTCATCAATTGTGTACTGAGTTTGTTTTATAACCTCATAAAATAATTGATTTATTTTTTCCCTAGTTATGCTTAAATCTATTTTATTTGTATTTCCATCCAAACTTAGCACAATATTAAATTTTGTATTTTTATTACTATTTAACATTTCCTCTTTTAACTTTTCAGCTACATTATATATATTGTTTAATTCAACCCTCTCTTGTCTTAAATCCACTCCATGTGTTCTCTTAACTTCCTCTAAAATGTAGTCCACAATTTTTTTAGCTAAAGTCCTATAACCTATTTTCTTTTGATGCCTTGTTGAACTTACATACAAACTTCCCCTAAAAAATTCTAGAATTGAAACATCAAAGCTTTTTCCTAAATCATATACTAAAAATCTCTTATAATCTTTATTTTTATAAGCCTCATATGACATAACTGCTGCCACTGGGTCTTTTATTATTCTCCTAATTTTTATACCTGCCATTTCACATGCTCTTTTAACTGCAATTTTCTGAATTGAATTAAAATTTGCTGGTACTGAAATAACAGCTTCAATATATTTATCATTTAGCGAGTTTGCTGAATATTCTTTTAAGTTTCTCATAAAAATTGCCAGTAATTGTTCAGGATAATATGATTTTTTACCCATCTTTATTTTTTCTCCTGTATGCATAAATTCTTTGAAATCGAATTCATCATAGTTTTTATGAAAAAGACGTTCTTTTTTTGCACTTTCACCAACTACAAATTTACCATCATCTGTTAGTTCAACTAATGAAGGAGTATAGTTGGCATTCAAATCATTACTTATTATTTCAGGCTTTCCATCTTTTGAATACGCAATTTTACTAAAAACAGCTCCTAAATCTATACCAATAATTTTCATTACAATGCCCCCCATAAAAACTTATTTTATACTTTTTATTTGTATCGTATATTTAAAATTTATTTTTATATAAACATATATATTATATTATATATAATTATAATAAAAAAATAAAA
>JAQUXS010000101.1 GCA_028692255.1 Clostridium sp. | reverse complement strand
AATAATCTCAGCCCAAAGCTTCATTTACTGAGGTAAAGGTTGGTTCATTAGTTGAAAATATATATGATCTTTTTATTGCCGAGTCTAAATTTTCAGTCGATTTATATATATGGTTTTCATGGACGGGAGACAAAGATCTTAATCCAGGTGAAACCTTTCAAATTGTAGGTGGAGAAATTGATTCAAAGGAACTTTCAAGCGAACATTATTTAGAAGGAGGGAAAAACTACCAACGTTATAAGATTAGTGTTACAGTAAGTAAGGTTTTTGATATAACACGTTTATCACTTGAAGATCATATGCTTAATATATATATTGAAGACAAACAACATGACGGAGCATCAATAAACTATGTTGTGGATGAAAATTCAGGTATAAGCTCTAGAGTAAAAATTCCTGGCTTTAAAGTTACTAACTTTAAAGAAGTTGTTAAACCACATGAATATAAATCCACTTTTAGTTCACCTAGTTCAAATGCAGCAAATAGAGTGTTTTCCCAATATGCACTAGCAGTTTCAATTAATAGGGGAGATTTTGGTTTTTATTTAAAAATATTTTTACCTTTCTTATTATCAGTTTCTCTTGGATTAATTGTTTTAAGATTAAAATCAGATCTTATTGATGCGAGAACAGGTTTAGCAGGAGCAGCATTCTTTGGTGTAGTTGCTAATGCATATGTTGTAAGTACTTTTATACCTTCTGATGGAGGCGCTTTTGGAATTTTAGATATTCTTAATTTTATATCATTATTATCAGTTCTGCTAATAGTGGCAGTATCAATTTTGTCTCATAAGCTATGTATTGATGGAGAAGAAACAGAATTTACTAAAGCGTTAGATAAAACAGTATTTTATTCAATTATAATTGGATATTCAATTTTATCAGTTGTTTTACCATTTTGCACATATTTACAAAGTTGATGTAACAAAGTTGTAAATTTGGACCGTATGTATTAAATTGTAATTAATTTTAATCCCAGTAAAGTTTGTATAAGTGCTTTACTGGGATATTTTAATATATTTATAATTTACATTTTAATTTCATGGATGTATGTAATTTTTAATAATATAATGTTGCGATTTATAATAATATTATAAATAAATAATAAATCCACGAAATAAAATGCCCTTTCACGGTGAATGTATTGAATTCTAATATGGAATTTCATAGAATTAATAGCGGAAAGTATTTAATTTAAGGAGAGTGGTAAATGATGAGTTATTATTTAAACGTATTAAAAAATTATGCAAAATTTAGTGGAAGAGCTAGAAGGAGTGAATTTTGGTATTTTTGTGTATTTAATGCTGTAATATCAGCAGTGTTTAGTATTATTGCTGGTATAACTGAAATTTCAATGATACCAAGTATATATTCTTTAGCCGTATTAATTCCAGGACTTGCTGTAGCAGTTAGAAGAATGCATGATGTGAATAAGAGTGGATGGTTTATACTTATACCTATTTATAATTTAGTTCTAGCTTGTACTAATGGAACTGTAGGTGAAAATTCATATGGAGCAGATCCAAAGTAGCCGATTAAATTAAAGGAATAGAAATAGTATAAAGAAAGAAGGAGAAAAATGGGACTAAATGATGCAATGTCAGGTTATAAGAAATTAAAAAATGAGCATGGATATTCAATACAAGATTTATTAATGAAGTTGAAAGATACAACATACTCCTTTGGAGAACCAACCTTAGGTAAAGTAGCAAACCAAGAAGCAATTGTATTTAAAGGTATTGATGGATTTATTATATATGCTAAAGTTTCATCAAAGTCAATTGAGGTTGCATGTACAGTATCAAAAGACCTTGGAAAATTTGTTTTGAAAGAATTAGGAGCATCTTTACTTACTGGTGCACAAGGAAAAGATAGAGCCACAGCAGATCGTGCAGTAGATGAGCTTTATGAAGTGATCTTAAACATGGAAAAAACAGGAGTTATTGAAAATAAATCAGCTGGAGCTACAGCAATGAAGCTATATATGCGTCAAAAGGTATTATCTATAAAAGATAAATATAGTATATGTAAAGAAGATGAAACCCCTGTATATTGGGTTGTAGGAAATTTGTTAAGTCTTGGATATAAAATAGAAGATGCTAATCAAAATTTAGTTATGGAAATTAAAAAGAAATTAGTTGCAATTATGCCAGAATATACTCTTGTAAAAGATGGACAACCAATAGGAGTAATTAAGAAAAAAATGAAACTTACTCGTCCTGTGATTTCTGGAAAAGTAGGAACAGAGGAAATTGAAATAAAAGGAGATATATCTGGATTTCATTTTTCAATAAAAAGTAATGATGTAGTAATTGGAAATGTAGATACAGAGCGTCTTACATGGGGAGATGTATATTCTATTGATATTAAAGATACGGGGAAACAAGATTTAATTGTAGCAATTGCCATTATTGTAGATAATATATTATCTAAGTAAAAATAATGAATAATTGTATATGTTGAAAGTTACAATAAATTAAAAGTATTTTGAATTTTATTAAAACGCTATAAACATAAATATAAAATGTATTTATGTTTAATATAATATAATTTATGAGGAGTAGATATTATGAAAAGAAAGTTATTAGCTATGTCTATAGCAACAATTATGGCATTTGGAGTTCTAACAGGATGTGGAGAGAGTAAGTCAAAGACTACTGAAGCGGCACCTGCTAAAACTACTGAAACAGCAAAGGAAGCTGATAAACCTAAAGAAAGTACTAATGAAGCTAAAAAAGATACTGCAGCTGCTGATAATAAACAAGAAGTTGTACAAGTACCAGTAACAATTATGAATGGAACAGACGTTGATTTTGCTGAATTATATACATCTGGTGCTAATGTTGATGATTGGGGAGATAATCTTATCACTGGTGGAGTTACATTTGCTCCAGGTGGTGGAATAAAAGCTACATTTAATGTTGATGCTAAAAATTTAAAATGGGATTTTAAAGCAGTTGATAACGAAGGGACTTCTTTAGAATTTAATGGATTAGATTTATCGAATTGTGATTCAAGTGGAATTACTGTAAAATTGTCATATGATCGTAGTACTGAAACAGGAACAATTACTGCTGAATAAATTTTGAGTAGAAATTCCTCCTAAAATATAATGGAAGTCGCATTAGTACAAAAATGATAATTGATTCATTTTGAATACAATGCGGCTTTTAGTAATTAATACTGGAATTTAAAACTTATAAGTTTGAAGTTCTAATAATTAGGGATGTTAAGAATTATCTAAATATTATAAATACTTTATAGGAAATTATATTTCATCATTAATTGTACATTGCAAATTGTACATTGTTAATTGAAAAGGGAGTGAGTATTATTAAAAAGTATAAGCTTTATAGTATATTTTGCATATTTATCTTTATATTCTCAATGTTTTTAGGATGTGATTCAGAAGAAAATCATTCTCAAAAAAGGAGTGGTTCAACTGGTGTAACTTGGACTGTTTTAATATATATGTGTGGAACTGACTTGGAAAGTGAAGGCGGTGCAGCAAGTAGTAATTTAGAAGAACTTATGGAAATATCTAATAATAAAAATATAAATTTTGTAATTGAAACAGGGGGAACTGCAAATTGGCAGAGTAATTCTATAAGTAATGGTAAAATTCAAAGATACATACTTAAAGATAGTGAATTAAGTCTTGTTGAGGAAAAAGACCTTTCAAGTATGGGAGACCCAAGTACCTTAGGTGATTTTTTAAAATGGGGAGTTAAAACCTATCCAGCAGATAAGTATATGACAGTTTTTTGGAATCATGGGGGTGGAAGTGTAGCAGGTGTTGAATTTGATGAACTTCATAATAATGATAGTTTGTCCTTAAAGGAATTAGCAAAAGGATTGGAAATGTCTGGTGCTAAATTTGAAGTTATAGGCTTTGATGCTTGTCTTATGGCTACTTTAGAAAATGCTGCAACTATTGCACCTTATGGGAAATACATGGTTGCATCTGAAGAATATGAACCAGGAGGCGGCTGGGATTATAAATCATGGGGAGAGTATTTATCAGAGAATCCAGCATGTGATGGAAGTGAGCTTGGAAAAAACATATGTGATAGTTATATAGAGAAATGTGCTATTACAAGTGATGATCATATGGCTACTTTATCGGTAGTAGATTTATCTAAAATAGAAAAACTTAAAGGCTCTTTTGATAATATGGCAAAGGAAATGACAGGAATTACTCAAGATATTAATCAATTTAATGCATTTTCAAGGGCAGCAGTAAAGGCAGAGAATTATGGTGGGAATACAGATAGTGAAGGGTATACTAACATGGTAGATTTAGGAGATCTGGTTAAAGAAACAGAAAGTGTACTTGATGAGACTTCAGCTACAATGTTAAATTCCTTAAAGGATACTGTATTATATGAAGTTAAAGGAGAAAGCAGAAAAAATGCTAATGGGCTTTCTGTATTTTATCCTTTGAATGCAGATAATAATGAATATAATAAATATGCTGAGATTGCTACAAGTAAGAATTATCTTGCTTTTCTAAATTCACTTTCACCAAATTGGACAGCACCAGCTGATGTTGAGACTGAAAAGCCAGAAAATTCTGTTAAGCCAAATGATCATTCAATAAATTTCACTACAAATATTTCGGCTGATGGTAATTATTCTTTAAAGGTAAATTCTGGACTTGATGCAATTCAATCAGTAAAATTTAATTTATTTTATATGGATACTGATTATAATGAATATATGTTTATGGGTGTAGACAATGATATTAACAGTGACTACGAAAAAGGCGAATTTTATGATAATTTCAGAGGTGTTTGGACAACAATTAATGGATATTACTGCGAATTAAATTTAGTTGATGAAGAAGAGGATTATAATCTATATTCTATTCCTATTTTACTAAATGGTAAAGAAATGAACCTTAGAGTAGCTTATGTTTTTGATAATGATGAAACCGGGCATTTTGAAATATATGGTGCATGGGAAGGTATAGACAGTGAAAGTGGTATGTCTGCAAAAGATATTGTTAAGATAAAAGATGGAGATAAAATTACACTATTATTTGATTCCTATAATGCGGATAATGATGAAAGCAATATTTATGAAACAGATACATTTACTGTAAGCGGACCGTTAGTTATAGAGGAAAGTGAGTTGTTTGACGGCGATTATATGTATAGCTATGAAGTTACAGATATATTTGGAAATGTTAAGGATTCAGATTCTGTTATAATGACTTGTGAAAATGGGGAAATATTTGTATCAGAAACAGAAGAACAATTTACAGATATAAAATTTGTGACAGTCGCTAATTTGGTGACTGTCACAAATTTTATATGTTGCTTCTCATTTGATGAAAAACAAAATCTAAATAAGTTTGTTTAAGATTAAGCTTGTCATTTCTGGTTATAGGTATTTTTACTCCATTTCTTAAAATGAAATCATTTGATAACATTTCATTTATATGTAGCATATTAACAATATAACTACGATGACATTTCAAAAATGATGAATTTTCTAAAAGTTTGCACAAATTAGTTAAAGATGTATAAGTTTTTATAAACTTATCTTTTAGATGGATAAAACAATTTTTATCATAAACGTCTATATAATAAATATCATTTAGAAGTATTTTTATAGGATAACCATCTTCAAGAACCTTAATAAAACGCATGTTAGTTGCAAATTGTTTTAAGCATTTATCCAATATTTTTTTTATTTTATCATAAGTAATAGGTTTTATAAGATATTGCAAAGCATCCAAGTCATATGCATCAAGAGCAAAATCTGAGCTGGTAGTAATAAAAACTAGTATACTATTATTATCCTTCTTTCTAATTTCTTTTGCAGTGTCAATGCCATTAAGCTTGGCCATGTAAATATCTAAGAAAATCAAATCGAAATTTTGCTGCTTAAAATTACAAATTAAATCTTCACCAGTGTTATATGTGGTCATATTGACAAGGAAATTATGTTCGGTAAAATATCTATTTATCATATCTATTAAAATTTTTCTATCGACCTCTAAATCATCACAGATTGCAATGTTCAAAATATCATCACCCCATTCAATAATAATCGATTTATAAATTTTTTCTACTGAATTCTAAAAATTAGAAACATTATTCTTTTTGCATATTAAGCTGATTTTTCTTATGTTTAATATTTTCCTCAAGACGAGTATTTATTTCTGTTTGTTTTAAGGTTTTAAGTAGTATAAAGCTGATGAAAAAAGATCCTATTAAATTTAGATATCTTAATAATATGAAATTTATTTCGGATGCGCTTTCTCTTGAAGAATTAGGAGAATATATGGCAGTTATAGCAGAAAATATTAAAGGAATTATCCATATATATTTCCCAATATCGGAGCTTATAACAGTCATAACTTTACTAAAGTAGTTTTTCAAGAAATAAAAAAGTATAGGATAAGTTATTACAAGTAAGGTTAATTTTGATATGTTATTAGCTAAATATGGATATTGCCCTGATAATAAAGGAAAAAATCTAGATTCAATAATATAAGTTGAAATTATGTATATGCACTTAGCATATACCATAACCACATATAATTTTATCATTAAATTTAAATTAAAAAAAGAATTCACGAATAAAAATGTCGTTTCATAAATGTGACAAGGCCCTTGAGCAGCTAGAAAAAATGAAGTATGAAGAAGAACTTAATGAAGAAGGCTATGAAGATATAATAAAATATGGGATGGCTTTTTATAAAGAAATTTTAAACTATTACCCAGTTATTTAACCATTTCAGCCAGAAAGAAGCCCAAGTACAATCAACTGGATATCCTGAAATAACACGATAAAAAGCTATAAATACTATTGTAGTTAAAACGCAGTAAGCAAGTATAATTT
>JAQUXS010000100.1 GCA_028692255.1 Clostridium sp. | reverse complement strand
AATGATGTCATTAGACCAACACCAGCAGGAATAAATAAAAATGACATATGCGATATTAAAACTTCACATATATCTTCAATCATTTCAGTTTTAACAATGCCAAAAGATAAGGCTAAGAAAAGAAAAATTAATCCAAGAACAGTTCCTGGTATCGGTAAGTTAAAAACTAATTGTATTATGATTCCTAAAAAATATGATGTTAAAATAATCATTAATTGTTTTAAATATTTCAAAAAATCACTTCCTTTGTAAAATAATTATCGGTATGGTGGTCAGACCAGTTTTTACTAATATATCACATATTTTTTAATAATTCAACCAATGTTATTCCATGGATGTACCATTTCTCACTGTTTTCTAATATTTTTCTTATTTACTATATCTTATATACATTTGTTTATATAAGATAATCTATTAAAACATAAAAAGTGCCTTAAGCTCCAGTAATTTTAGAGTTTAAGGCACTCAGCCTGTGCATATTTTTTTCTTTACTGTATTGGTCATAATTATACTCATCTTTTACGGTTTAGTACCTATCCCTTACTTATTATTATCTAAAAAATATTTTTTAGATAATAACTACTGCTTTAATTAAATCTTTTGGATTGTCCTTCATTATCATAAGTGCTTCTTCTATATGGTCGAAACCATGATATACATGTGTAACCAGTTTACTTAAATCAACACGATTATATATTACCATATCTCTTAGCATTTCTGCCCTTAGACGACCACCTGGACAAAGTCCTCCTCTTATAGTCTTATGAGCCATTCCGCAGCCCCATTCTACACGTGGTATTGGTAAACTCTCCCCTTTTCCATGGTAATTAATATTTGAAACTACTCCACCAGGTTTAACCATAGTTACTGCTTGTGCCAATGTTTCAGCACCGCCACCTGCCATAATTACACGGTCAACACCTTTTCCATTAGTTAATTCCATAACTTGTTTAACTATATCTCCATTTTTATAATTCACAATATCTGTTGCTCCATAGAACTTAGCAGTTTCAACACAAATAGGTCTGCTTCCTACTCCAATAATTCTACCTGCGCCACGTAATTTAGCACCAGCTATACCCATTAATCCAACTGCTCCAATACCAATTACTACAACACTTGATCCCATTTGTATATCTGCAAGTTCTGCTCCATGGAAACCAGTAGTCATCATATCTGTTACCATAACAGCACTTTCCAAAGGCATATCTTTTGGTAAAATTGCAAGATTCATATCTGCATCATTTACATGAAAATAATCTGCAAATACCCCATCCTTAAAATTAGAGAATTTCCATCCTGCAAGCATTCCTCCTGAATGCTGTTGAAAACCTGCCTGAACCTCTAAAGATCTCCAATCTGGAGTTGTACAAGGAACAATAACCTTATCTCCAACTTTAAATTCCTTAACTTCACTTCCAATCTCAACAATTTCTCCTACAGCTTCATGACCTAGAATCATGTTTTGCCTATCTCCAAGTGCTCCTTCAAAGACAGTATGTATATCTGATGTACATGGTGATACAGCTAATGGACGTACAATTGCATCATATGGACTTGCTACTGGTTTTTCTTTTTCAATCCATCCCACCTTATTAATACCTAACATTGCAAAACCTTTCATAAATATCCTCCTCCTTAAAAATAATATTTTATTTTTCTATCCTAAACACATTGTTAAAAAAATGTGTTTTCAACTTGTTTTAGTCTATACTATATACACTAGCAAATTTCATGCCAAATGCATCATTAGAAGCATATTGCAACTTTTATATTCATGGTATTTAGCGGTTTATCACCAATTTTCTTTAAATATGCTATGATTTCTTTTATTTAGATTAATATTTTTAATTATATAGCAATAAAAAAGTGTTGTGAAAAACAACACTTTAATTTTAAATACTGGTGTATTTTTAAACACCGTTGTATTTTCATACACATTTCATATAATCCATTTGTTAAAAATTATGCATAATAAAATTTTATTTTACTTCTATGTTATATTTTTTTATTTTTACATACATTGTGCTTCTATTTATACCTAATATTCTACACGCTTTAGAAATATTACCTTCACATTGATCTACGCAAATAGAAATTGCTCTTTTCTCCATTTCTTCTAATGAACACATATCATATTCTAATCTTACATTTGTACAATAATTTTTCTCTCTTTCCATACTTTTATTTTCAAACCTAAATGAAGTGCTTCCATCCATATTTACAATATTCTCAATACAATTCTCTAGTTCTCTAACATTCCCAGGCCAAGTATAATTTAAAAGTTTTTCATATATATCTGTTCTTATTTTAGGAATAGGCTTTCCTAACTTAACAGCTTTAATTTTTAGAAAATGCTCTATAAGAATTTCTATATCTTTATTTCGCTCCCTTAGAGGTGCTACATATATTGGAATTACACTTAACCTATAATATAAATCATCTCTAAAAGTTCCATTTTCTACTTCTTTTTTCAATTTTTTGTTTGTAGCAGCAATAATTCTTACATTTACATCAATATATTTGCTTCCACCAATTCTAGTGACACAGCCTTCTTGAAGTACTCTTAAAAGATTTACCTGCATATCTAAGGGCATTTCTCCTATTTCATCTAAAAACAAGGTTCCTCCATTTGCAAGTTCAAATTTTCCCGGACATCCTCCTCTTTTAGCCCCTGTGAATGCTCCTTCTTCATATCCAAAAAGTTCACTTTCTATTAAACTTTTGGGTATTGCTCCACAATTTATTGCTATAAAACTTTTATTTTTTCTATTACTATTATTATGAATAGATTGAGCAATAAGCTCTTTCCCTGTTCCGCTTTCTCCTTGAATAAGGACTGTAGAAGGGCTATTAGATATACTCTTTATTTGTTCTTTTAATCTCCGAACAGCTTCACTTTGCCCAATTATATCATCAAAGGTATACTTAGCCGTTCTACTAATATATTTATTAACCAAATTATAAACATTTTGAATATCTTTAAATATTCCTACCATACCAGTAATCTTAGAATTTTTATCCTTAATAGGATATACATTTATATTAAACCTTTTCTTCTTATCAGAATATATAATTTCTTCATCCTCATATACTTGTCCATTCCTAAGTTGTTGAAGTATATGCTTCCAGTTATCCAAAACTGTATCTACATTTCTATTTATAACTTCTTCTTCCTTTATATATAACATGTCGCAGGCACTATTATTTATAGCTTTTATTACGCCTCCTGTATCTACTGCAAAAATACCTAAATTTAATGAATTCATAATTTTATTTAAATATTGATATGTTTTAAATAACTCCTTTTGAGTCTTTTCAACCTTTAGGTGATTTTCAATAGATTTCACTGCTGCCACTACAAGACCCAAGGTATGAGGATGTGCTAATTGGCGACGTCCAGTTAAGTTAAGACATCCAATTATATTTCCATCCTCACTATGAATAACTGCTGAAGAACAAGTCCAGACATGGAAAACATTTATAAAATGCTGTTCTCCTGAAATTTGAAGGGAAGAGTCTTCAAAAATAGCAGTACCAATTCCATTAGTTCCAGCACTTTTTTCACTCATATCAGCACCTTCTATAATACCCATTTTCGTTTGTTCTTCAATTATATCTTCATCACCTATAATAGTAAGAACAACTCCATCTTTTTCTGTGAAATATAATGAAAAGCCTGATCGCTTTAGTACATTGTATAATATCTCCATAAACGGTCTTGCTATTTCTATCAGTTCCTTGTTTTTTTGTATAATCATGTTAAATTCTTTATCATTAAGTATTCTAGACGGACATGGTATATCTTTTTTTATTCCATAACTGCTACATCTTTTATGTGACTTATTTACTATTTCATTATACGTATATCTCTTGAGCATTCAACATTTCCCCCATACTGTTTTTTTACACAAAAATAATAAACTTCTAAATCATATTATACTGATTTAGAAGTTCTATTTCTATGCTAAAGCAAATTCATCTTGCTTTTGCTTTAAGTATTTTTATAAAATCTCACATCTTATAGACAATTTCTTCTTTAACATACATTTCGGTTCTATTTCTACCTTTTTCTTTTGCTAAATATAATAACTCATCTACCTTTTGTATGCATGTATATTTTGTATCCTCTCTGTTTTCATATAAACCACTGCTTATTGTAATTTTTATACCTTCCTCCAATGAAAGTTCCTCGATAGTTTTTCTTATACTTTCTGCTATTCCTACTGCTTCTTCAATCCTCGTCTCAGCAAAAATAGCAATAAATTCTTCTCCTCCATAACGACCAACATGTACTTGTTAGAATTTTCATAAGAACATTACTTACAGATAATAAAACCTTATCTCCACATAAATGTCCATAAGTATCATTAACTGCTTTAAAAAAATCAATATCAATCATCATAATAGTAAAAGTAATTCCTTGATTATTGTAAATCTCTATCATATTATCTAAAATAGAATCAATATAATGCCTGTTATATAAGTTTGTAAGTCCATCTCTAATTGATTTCTCATATATAACCTGATTTTCTTTTTTGAGCATTTTTACTTTGTTTATTTGATAGGAATAATTTATTGTTATAGCGTAAGTCTCTAAAAGAACAAAAATAAACATACCTACTTGGAAAATGTATCTGCTGACATAAAGGAATCCATTATTAATTAATATATCATTACCAGCTGATATAATTAAAACAGTAAACGCTATAAGAGATACCATGCTATTTTTTTCTCTTTCTTTAACTTTTTTTATTAAAAATATCAATATATCAATTGCAATTACAATTACAATTAATTCACTCAAAAATGACAACTTATCATAAAACATATTATTAGTTGTAAGGCATATACTCCCAAAGATTATTGAGGCAATTGATGAAATAGTAATAGTTCTTTTAGGGATATTGCTAAATATTTCTTTTAAGTAGAATACATAGACTGGTATCCATAGATAATATGTTAACGCTGCAGTTTTACTTAATACTTCAAAAGGCATATTAGGAAAGAAATGTACGATTATTCTTTCATTTAAAAATAAGCACCTCAATTGTATGAATAGACATAGTATAGAAAAAAGCAAGTAATATTTCTTATTTTTCATTTGCTTATATAAAGATAAAAACAGCAATTCTATAACTAGTAATCCACCTATTATTATAAAATCTATACCTAAATCAAATATTGATTCATTTATAATCTTATCTTTAAGTCCAAATTCCATGGATTTAATTTGGGGAATCATTTCTGTATAGTTTGATGCTTGAATTACTATTTCAATATGCCCATCTTTTGAAGTAAAATACGAATATATTGGTAGGTATATAGCTTTTTCATCTTCATAGCTTGTTCCAACTTTACCAACTTGCTCTTGTAAGACACCATTAACCCAAACCTTTGAAGCAGATAATAAACTTCTTATTCTAAGTCCGTATACAATTCCTTCAGGTGCTTCAATTTTTAGTCTTAAGGTCATATATCCCATATGTTTTCCACTTAACTGTGTCTTCAATTTTCCTGGTATTGTTAAATACTTACTAGTGTTTCTATATTCTAAATCTTTAGGCGTTAAAAATTCATTATCATATACTTCCCATTGTCCATCTAGTTTAAGAATCCCATTTTCACTAAAATTATAATCATTAAGATACATAACTCCATTTATAGCCTGTATATCTCTAGTTGTATCTCTATGAAAAGATGAATATATTCCTGCAACTAAAGCTACAAGTATCATAATATTCAAAAGTTTTTTCATTTATCTCTCTCCCCTAGCACACTATAATAACTATCTGAAAATATAAGGTTAATAATATTATTTTTATTGTTGACTTGAACAACTTAGCAAAAATTAAATTAAAAACTAAAAAATCAAACTACGGTTACCAAATATATGAATAAATAATAATAACTTTCAATTTTATCTTCTAATTGCAAAATAAAAAAGCTTGTTTATAATTTATACTTTAAATTTAGTTATAATGCTTCCCAAATCCTCAGACATCTGAGATAAAATTTTACTAGATGAAGCTATTTCTTCAACAGATGCTAACTGTTCTTCTGCTGCTGCTGATATTGTTTGTGTTTCATCCGCTATATTAATACTTATATTTTGGATATTATTTACTGAAGTAACTGATGCTTTAGTTCCAACACTTATTTCATTAATGGACTTTGATATTTCGTGAATTTGTTCAGATATTGATCTTATCATTTTAAGTATTTCACGGAAACTTGTACCTGCAACATTTACAACCTTTGCTCCTGTATCAACCTCTTTTGAGTTCTCATTCATAACTGAAACTGCACTATTAGTTTTATTTTGAACATCGTTAATAATTGCAGCTATTTCTTTTGTTGCTTCTTGTGACTGTTCTGCTAATTTTCTAATTTCATCTGCTACTACACTGAAACCTTTCCCAGCTTCCCCTGCTCTTGCAGATTCTATAGCTGCATTTAATGCAAGTAGGTTAGTTTGTTCTGATATGCTTTCAATTGTATCAATAATTTGTCCAATCTTCACTGACTTTTCTTCAAGCTCACTCATAATGGCTGATGTTTCATTAGTCTTCTTCTCTATTATTTCCATTTGATTAATTGCCTTTTCTATTGCTTCTTCACCAGCATTTGTTGAAGCCTCAGCATTATCTGTCAATGTTGAAACTGATTTTGTATTTTCAGATACTACACTTATTTTCTCAGATATATTTTCAACTACGTTAGTAGTATCATTAGCAAATGCAAGTTGCTCATCTGCACCATGCGCCATAGTCATTACAGCAGTAGCAACAAGATTTGAGGCATCTGCTGATTGTTCAGCACTTGCAGTTAATTCTTCTGAGGATAATACTAATTGCTCTGATGTGTTTCCTAATTGCTTAACTAATTCTCTAATAGAGGCTGTTTCAAAATAGCCTCTTTTTTTGAAACAATGCATCTTTATTCAATTCAATATCGTATTTTTGTACCATTTTATAAAAAAAATAATTCTGAGA